>DMFG01000204.1 GCA_003450655.1 Coxiellaceae bacterium
CTCATTAGAACTTTGGCGTGACTGTTCACCTGAACGTTGCGTTGAAGATCGTCTCGAAGATGACCCAGAACGTGAGCCCTCATCAGACCGTTGTCGTGATGAAGAACCTGAACGACGACCTGATGAGTCACTCTGTGTTGATGCTTGTTTTCGGCGAGCCTTTTTGGCTTGGCCGTTTTTTAAGGATGACTTGCCTGACAATTTAACACCCAACTGTGTCACAGGGACATCATGAACGGGCTCGAAGTCATCCACCAACTCGCGTGTTAAGACCTGTTGAATCAGATGCTCAATATCAGATAACAGGTGCACCTCATCTGCACTGACTAAGGATATGGCCTCTCCTTTAGCCCCTGCACGCCCTGTTCGACCAATACGATGCACATAGTCTTCCGCTACATTGGGTAAATCAAAGTTCACCACTTGGGGCAACAACTCAATATCGATACCTCGAGCAGCTACATCGGTTGCTACTAACACAGTGGCTTCACCGGATTTAAAATTGGCTAGCGCTTTTAAACGAGCATTTTGACTTTTATTGCCATGAATCGCCTCTGCGAGTACACCTTTGGCATTTAAAAAATTAGTTAATTGATTCGCACGATGCTTGGTACGTGTGAATACCAACAGTTTTTTCCACGCACGATCCGTCATGAGATTAAATAGTAATTCAGATTTCTTTTTCTGATCGACCGGGTGAACCCAATGCTTCACGCTTTTTACCGTGGTATTTTTAGGGTTAAGTGAAATTTCAACTGGCTCTTGCAGAAGACCTTGAGCTAATTGTCGAATCTCATTGGAGAAGGTTGCTGAAAACAGTAAGTTTTGACGTTTGGGTGGCAATATCGCGAGTATTTTTCGAATATCACGAATAAACCCCATATCCAACATGCGATCAGCTTCATCTAACACCATCACTTGTAGGAACTTAAAGCGCACTGCATTCTGCTCGTATAAATCCAATAATCGACCCGGTGTTGCCACTAAAATATCTGCCCCTTTACGCAGCCGCATCATTTGTGGATTGATCTTCACGCCACCATACACTACCGTCGAACGTAAATCGGTGTGGCTACTATAAGTTCTGACACTCTCACCAATCTGAGCGGCTAGTTCTCGCGTGGGTGCTAAAATTAATGCATGCACACTATTAGCACGTGCACGGGGACCGTGAAGCAAACGCTCTAACACCGGCAACACAAAACTGGCTGTTTTACCCGTACCGGTTTGAGCAGCACCCATCACATCCCTACCCTTGATCACCTCAGGGATAGCTTGCTGCTGTATGGGGGTAGGCTTGGGATAACGAATAGACTGCAAAATAGACTCTGACAAGCCCATGGATGAAAAAGACATAGCTAACTCACTGATTTTGAATAAAGGGAAAAAGGTGTTCAATCTGTAAACACGCAGGGTACAGTATAATCCAATAATGTAAAGGTTTTTGAGGCATATAATCAGCTGGATCGATCAAATAAAGAAAAAACCTTGATCCGTCTCAATCGATAACCAAAAGCATGCTAATGGACGACAGCGAGGATGGCTAGTAATTGGGTTATGGCTTCGAATCGTAGGATTTTCCCGAGTTAGTATCTTCTTAACCCATTGTTTTTTTATTTTTATTATTTTGCGAATCTAATTCGTCTTGAATGTCCTTTAAAGAGGCCCTCAATACAAGCTTCTCATCACCGCTCCATAATCCGTAGGATTGTTCTAACTTACCACTAATCTCTGCCACTAAAGTTGCTCCTTTTTTTCTTTGACAAATCGAATCCAAGAATGCCGATATGGAGTATTTAGGCCTATTGTCACTCCTGCTTTCTAACTCACTTAGCAATTGTTCCATTTGAAATTCAGGATATGCAATAAGCTTATTATTCTCACTGCGAGCGTTTTGATCATCCACGAAACATAACACTTGCAACTTTTCTTCGATGGGTGTCCATGTTATTTTTTCGAAAAATTTTTTTCTATAAGAAAAATCTTCATTAATGATAGGAACGAAAGCATCAAGCAGCGCTAAATTGTAAGTCTCAATTTCTTCAATAATTCGGTCTAATCCAAGCGCTTTATCCTCATCAATAGAATGCATACGTTGAGCATAAGCCTTTACTTGATCGAATAGGCCTCTAGGAAAAACTCTTGCTGTCTCAATAGCATCTTCGATCTCCTTACCAAATCCCGCAGGTTGGCTTACCTCACTAGAAGAAATTATTAGATCAAAAGTGTTTTTAAAATTTTCAATTTTTTGATTTAATAAGTTCAGCTTTTTCATATTTTGTTCGTGGTCATCTTCACTGATCATACTCAACTCCAATTTAACCCAAATAACACAACCGTTTATCACACCAATTATAGTTCAGCTATCAATTATTTTCTCAATTCGAGTGCAACTCGCTGATTATAATTACTTTGCAATACTAGATATCACATGAACGCTATATTGAATAATTAGTCACAAGAGCGATTAATCACATAAAACTGATTGCAAAGTATTTTAGAAATATCACGCAGACTTAGAGGCTTGCTTAACAGGAATCAGTGAGCCGGTTTGTAACCAACGTTGTTTACGACCCGTGCGATCGGTAATGTCTCCCGCTAACTGGCCACAAGCTGCTGACACATCATCACCGCGTGTTTTACGAATACGCGCATTCAGCCCTGCACTGGCTAACTTACGTTGAAAGGCTAAAATGGTTTCAGGTGAAGACACTTGATACTGTGAACCGTCGAAAGGATTGAATGGAATCAAGTTGACTTTTGAAGGTACACCCTCTAACACTCGAATCAACTGCTTGGCATGCTGTATGGAATCATTGACACCTTGCAACATGACATATTCAAACATGATAGAACGATCATTATTAAAATGTTCACGACACGCTTGCATCAAATCTTTGATGGGGTATTTTTTATTGATTGGCACCAGTTGATTACGCAACTCATCATTCGGCGCATGCAGTGACACCGCGAGTGATACCACACTGTCTTCACTCAGTTGACGCATCTTAGGAATCACACCCGAAGTACTCAAAGTCACCCGGTATTTCGATAAACCAAAGGCTAAGTCGTTGAGCATAATCGCCATCGAATCACGCACAGGTTCATAGTTTAATAAAGGCTCGCCCATGCCCATCATCACGACGTTGGTAATTGCACGTGATTTAGCGAAGTTTTCTGACGCTAACTGATTAACGGCCAGCCATAATTGCCCAATGATTTCGCCTTGCGTTAAATTGCGATTAAAGCCTTCTTTACCCGTCGCACAAAAACTACAATTCAATGCGCAACCGACTTGTGATGACACACACAACGTACCGCGATTCGCTTCTGGAATAAAAACCGTTTCAATCAAATTGCCATCGGTTAAACGCAGCAACCATTTAATGGTACCATCGGTTGCTGTACGCGTTAAGGCAATTTCAGGAGTTTGGATCACCGTCTCTTCTGATAGACGTTTGCGTAATGACTGACTGATATCACTCATGGCATCAAAGTCAGTCACGCCTCGCTGATAGATCCATTGAATAAGTTGTTTAACACGAAAACGTTTCTCCCCCCAGGAAGTCATTAGAGATTCCAGTGACTCGATCGATAAATCGAGTAAATTGATGGGGGGAGTCGTGTCAGTCATTATTCACCAAAGAAATAGTTGATTTCAAAAGCGGCTGTATCTGCTGCATCAGAACCATGCACGGCATTCGCTTCGATAGAATCAGCGAAGTCTTTACGGATAGTACCCGCATCAGCTTCTGCTGGGTTCGTTGCACCCATTAATTCACGGTTTTTAGCAATCGCGTTGTCACCTTCAAGCACTTGAATCATCACAGGACCTGACACCATGAACTGAACTAAGTCATTGAAAAAAGGTCTTTCTTTATGAACAGCATAAAAACCTTCTGCATCAGCTTGTGATAACTGTGCCATTTTTGCAGCTGCGATTTTAAGGCCTGCAGATTCGAAACGATCGTAAATTTTACCAATGACATTTTTTGCAACAGCATCGGGCTTGATGATAGAGAGTGTTTTTTCCAGCGCCATGATGACTCCTTATGTGTTTAAAGTTAAATCAATACCAAGTAATAAGCGGCGAATTATACGTGGAAATCGCCCTAAACTAAAGCACTCTCGCCCTTTTCCATGAGCGAGCGTGCTTAAAATAAAAAATTGATGATAATCAGAAGATTAGCGACTCAAGCGTTTTCTGTCAGACTCACTCAAGTGCTTTTTACGAATGCGTATTGAGCCCGGTGTCACCTCAACCAGCTCATCATCCGCAATAAAGTCCATGGCCTGCTCTAAGGTCAAGCGAATCGGTGGGGTCAAGATGATACTTTCATCGGTACCAGACGCCCTCACGTTGGTGAGCTGTTTTTCTTTCGTCACATTCACCACTAAGTCGTTATCCCGTGTATGCACACCAACAATCATGCCTTCATAAACCTCGGTTTGTGGTTCACACATCATTTCGCCACGCGACTGTAAATTCCATAACGCATAAGCGGTCGCCTTACCCGGCGCGTTGGAAATTAATACGCCTCGGTGACGTGACACGATAGCGTCTTTACTGGACGGACCATAATGATCAAACACGTGATACATCAAGCCAGAACCCGAAGTCAGGGTTAAAAAGCGACCGTGAAAACCGATTAATCCGCGTGTTGGAATGATGTATTCCAAACGAACACGGCCTTTACCATCTGGCTCCATAGACTGCAGCGCGCCCTTACGTGCGGCTAATTGCTGCATGATGTCACCTTGATGCTCTTCGTTAATATCGAGCACCACACTTTCGAATGGCTCGGATAACACACCATCGATGGTTTTGGTGATCACTTCTGGGCGTGATACAGCCAGCTCATAACCTTCACGACGCATCGTCTCAATCAAAATAGCCAAGTGCAATTCACCACGACCTGACACAATAAAACGATCCCCTTCAGCACCCGGCTGAACACGTAACGCAACATTGGCAATCAGCTCTTTCTCTAGACGATCACCGATCTGACGACTGGTGACGTATTTACCTTCACGACCTGCAAACGGTGACGTATTCACCAACATAGAGATACTGACTGTCGGCTCATCCACAGCTAAAGCCGGTAAAGCTTCTTCGCTACCCACTTCACACAAGGTGTCTGATATCCGCAAGCCATCGATACCTGATAACGCGACAATATCACCCGCCATGGCTGAATCGACATCGGTACGTTGTAGACCAGAAAACCCATATAAATGTAAGACGCGACCGTTGCGTGTTTTACCATCGGCAGCAATCACTGTCACCGGGGTGTTACGCTTGATGGATCCGCGTGTAATACGACCCGTACCAATAACACCCACATAGCTGGAATAATCCAATGAACTGATTTGCATTTGAAAAGGACCATCTGCATTCACTTCAGGTGGAGCCACTTGATCAACGATAGTTTGTAGTAATGGCGTCATGTCTTCTTGCGCATCATCTAATGTGTTCATCGCAAAGCCTTGTAAGGCTGAGGCATAAATCACTGGGAAATCGAGTTGTTCATCACTCGCATCAAGACTGACAAATAAATCAAAAATTTGGTCGACCACCCAATCAGGGCGTGCTCCTTCACGATCGACCTTGTTGATCACAACAATCGGCTTTAACCCCCAACTAAACGCTTTTTGTGTGACGAAACGCGTTTGTGGCATCGGACCATCAACAGCATCCACCAACAACAACACCGAATCCACCATAGACAGAATACGCTCAACCTCTCCACCAAAATCGGCGTGACCGGGTGTATCCACAATATTAATGCGATACCCTTCCCACTCAATGGCGGTGTTCTTCGCCAAAATGGTAATGCCGCGCTCTTTCTCAAGGGCATTAGAATCCATGACACGCTCCACGGGCTGGGCGCGATCACCCAAGGTGTTAGTTTGACGTAATAGTTTATCGACCAGCGTGGTTTTTCCATGGTCTACGTGGGCAATGATGGCAATATTTCGAATAGAATCAATCATGAGTGTCTTTGGGGTCGTGAATAAGGCGTGGAGTATAACAAACCACCATGAGACTGCCTACCACTTTCATGAGAGACTGATGTGTGCTGATAATATCCACAAAATTGACAAGCCTACAGGCCGTGGGTAATATCCAAGCCTATGATTCAATGAGTCATCTCCGCTAAAGCTATCTCACGAATCGAACTTTCTTTCTTAACCTTTTTTGGATTAACCATGTCCCAAGACCTCAAACGACGCCTAAAATCTCGACACCTTTCTATGATTGCTTTAGGCGGCTCTTTGGGAACAGGTATTTTCATTACTAGCGGATCTGCACTCTACATGGCCGGTGCTGGTGGCGCACTGATTGCCTACCTCATTATGGGGTTGTTAGTTTACATTTTAATGAATAGCTTAGGCGAGATGGCTGCTTACAATCCAGTGTCTGGAAGCTTCATTCAATATGCCTCAGATTATGTCAGTGAGCCGTTTGGTTTTACCATGGGGTATAACTATTGGTTCAACTGGGCCATTACGGTAGCCACAGAACTGGTTGCAGCCATGTTAATCATGGGGTTCTGGTTTCCTCATACCAACCCACTTATTTGGTGCGCTTTGTTTTTTGGTTGCATCATCATGCTCAACTTACTCTCGGTTGAAAATTATGGTGAAGCCGAATATTGGTTATCGTTTTTTAAAGTGCTCACCATTCTTATTTTTATTATCGTTGGTGTGTTTGTTATCTTGCACGACTTACATCACAGTGACTCAGCCATGACCAACTGGCAATCCAGTAATGCTATTTTTCACGGCGGGCTAACCAGTTTATTCGAAGTCTTCTTACTCTCTGGCTTTGCCTTTCAAGGCTCAGAGCTTGTGGGTATCGCTGCCGGTGAAGCCGAAAACCCACAAAAAAGCATTCCTCGTGCCATCAAACAAGTCTTTTGGCGTATCTTGTTATTTTATGTGTTAACCATGTTTGTGATCAGTTGCGTGATTCCATACACGGACACACGACTTTTGAATTCAGGCAATAGCGTTTCATTAAGTCCTTTCACATTGCTTTTCGCGCACATTGGCTTAAGTCATGCTGCCTCACTCATGAATGCCGTTATCTTGGTCGCTGTACTGTCAGCCTGTAATGCCGATCTGTATTCAGCCACACGTATCCTGTGGCACATAAGCAAGGAAGGAAATGCACCAAAAATATTTCGTCGCACCAATCGATTTGGCGTACCAACCACAGCGTTAGCAGCTACCGCAGTCTTTGGTTTGCTGGGATTTTTATGTAATTACTTAGGTAGTGGGCGTTTATTCCTATGGTTGGTTAATGTCTCTAGTCTCGCAGGCTTTATTGCTTGGACAGGTATTGCCGTCAGCCACTATCAGTTTAGAAAGCATTACCTCAAACAAGGCCATGCATTAAAAGATCTTCCCTACCAAGCTAAAGGGTATCCCATAGCACCGTTATTTGCTTTGAGCTTATGTCTCATCATTATGATCGGTCAGGCATACGTTTTACTACTAGAAGGACACTTCTCACTCACAGACCTTGCTGCAACGTACATTGGTGTACCGATATTAGCATTAATCTGGATTAGCAAATCGATCAGCCAGCGCCGTCGATTAAATCATTAATATTACTATCCGTGACTCTTGAGATGGTTGTGATCAGTGAAATAGAATACCAATACCAATACCAACACC
>DMFG01000001.1:0-1346 GCA_003450655.1 Coxiellaceae bacterium
AAAGGTCCAATTGGTCCTGCAACTGCTGAGTATATTTCAGACGGTATTGGTCAAGCGGAAGATCTAAAGGCCGATGTGGTGGTGATTGAGTTGAACACGCCAGGTGGTCTATTAACATCCACACGAGCGCTGATTGAATCAATAACAACGTCAGCAGTTCCGGTGGTAACGTATGTGGCGCCGAGTGGCGCAAGAGCCACAAGTGCCGGAACCTTTATTATGTACGCTAGTCATTTTGCGGCTATGGCGCCCGGTACGCACATTGGTGCGGCTACACCGGTGGCCTTAGGTGGCGCATCATCTCAAAAAGATGCTGACGGACAACCCTCCGCTATGGAGAAAAAAGTCTTAAGTGATTCGACAGCTTATATCCGCTCTTTAGCACAATTAAGAGGTAGAAATGCTGAGTGGGCTGAGCAAGCGGTTATTAATGCTAACAGTTTATCAGCCAGTGAAGCTCTGCGATTAGGTGTGATTAATTTTCTATCGCCCACGCTGGATGACTTGTTAGAACAGCTTAACGGTAAAACCATTCAGATGCCTAACCAAATGATGACGCTATCAATTAAGCCCAATAGTATACAAGTGATTGAGCCAACTTGGCGTCAGCAACTATTATCAACCATTACCCACCCCAGTATAGCGTTAGTATTATTAGTGGCTGGTTTAGTAGGTATTTATGTCGAGTTCAGTCAGCCTGGTTTGATCGTGCCGGGTGTATTTGGTGTGATTGCCTTATTGCTCGCTGGTTATGCCTTGCATATTTTGCCGATCAATTACATTGGGTTGGGTTTATTAATTTTAGGCATGGTGTTGTGGTGTGTCGAAGTGATACTCGGTGGGTTTGGTGTGCTCGCTATTGCGGGTACCATCAGTTTTGTATTAGGCGGTGTTATGTTATTTGATCAGACGGCCTTGGGGTATGCCATACCACTAGGAACCTTATTAGGTATAGCGGCATCGGGTGCCATTGTTTGTTTACTGATTGCTAGAATGGCATGGGCATCGCACCGTCGCCCAGCCGTGATGAGTGGCAGTGGTGTGGTCGGACATGTGGGTGTTGTGGAAATGAGAAATGATGTTGCTTGGGTAAAGGTCTCCGGTGAGTGGTGGCATGTTGAGTCGGAGTCACGTTTATCTGAGGGTGATCATGTTAAAGTGATAGCCATCAATGATTTAATCTTAACGGTTGAAGTAACGAAAAAAAATAATTAAAAAAGGGAGATTTTTATGTTTAATATAGCGTTTATTTTTGTTGTCTTTGTTTTAGCATTGATATTGTTCAGTGCAATTAATATTTTGAAAGAATATGAAAGGGCGGTGGTGTTTACGTTAGGTCGTTTTAC
>DMFG01000001.1:1719-3171 GCA_003450655.1 Coxiellaceae bacterium
TTGAGAACCGTGGTGATGGATGTGCCCTCTCAAGATGTAATTTCGCGAGATAATGTCTCTGTGCGTGTTAATGCCGTGCTATATTTTAGGGTGGTTGATCCTGAGCGTTGCGTAATTCAGGTTGAGGATTACTATGAGGCAACCAGTCAATTGGCACAAACCACGTTGAGAGCGGTACTAGGTCAGCATGAGTTAGATGAAATGCTCTCAGAACGAGATAAATTGAGTCAAGAAATTCAACGTATTTTAGATGACGCATCTGATGCGTGGGGTATTAAGGTCTCACAAGTGGAAATTAAGCATATCGATCTAGATGAGAGCATGGTTCGAGCCATTGCAAGACAAGCTGAGGCAGAACGTGAGCGTCGTGCTAAGATCATTAACGCTGAGGGTGAATTGCAGTCTGCCAATAAGCTACAAGAAGCGGCGGCTATTTTATCGCAAGAACCTAGAGCGATACAGCTGCGTTATTTGCAAACCTTGATGGATATGTCGGGTGATAATTCTTCTACAATTGTCTTTCCACTGCCGATTGAGATGTTGTCATCGTTCATAAAAACTTAGATAAATAATGTAATACTACATAAAATCATTATGTTAAATGATAAAAGCTGATTGTTTTTTTGCAATCAGTTTTTTTTGTCCTTTTTTTGATGTTAGCCGTCCCTTTATTGATTTAATCTCTTCTTAAGGGTTGGTAAAGTAGTGGCAATAGGAAGGCGGTGTATAGAAGGATTTTTCAGTGACACCATAAGCGCAGTTGTTCATAACACTGTAACAGTCATCGATTAGAATCATGACCTTATTGAGTCGTTTATACCATTGGCAAGATAGGTGATGAGGAGGATAGTTGAATGAATATATATGCAAATACGAATATTCTATCTGATATCTATGGGTAAGGTATCTTGTCAGTATGATTCATGCTGATCTCTTATTACAACACTCGGCGCTTCTAGTGCTGAGTGATTATGCTTTTAGGTGGTATAAATCTACATCGTGATTCACTACTTTTAAGAAAACCTTAATGTTGTCTGTATATTCCAAAATATTTTTTTATTTAAAAACAGTATGTTATAAATAATTTTTGTGTCGGGATTTTGGTCTATAATTATTATATAGATGAGAGGAGGTGCCTGATGGTGAGTTTTAGAGAAGCAATGCATGATCCTGCAAGAGCCTTTGGTAAGCCTATTAATGTAGTGCATGAGGACAGTTTTTCTTATAAGGAAAAAAAGGCTATTTTGCTGGAGTGGGAATTAGATGCTCAAGCGGTATTGCGTGCCGATGAAGAAAATATGTTTACAGATTCAGTGAGTATGTTGAGTCGTGTACATCGGGCGTTGATGTTTCTAGAAGAGGAGCATGTTAAGTCAGAATCTTAGTGCGATCTGTAGAGCGGTTGTCTAATTTATTTTATTCGGCCGAGGTCACGTTACACCCACGATCGAT
>DMFG01000150.1:0-965 GCA_003450655.1 Coxiellaceae bacterium
ATGAAAAAGGCGTGCCATCACCTAGTCGCGATGTGGTTGAGGAATATGCGACGGATACTCGTATTCAGACCATTAATTTAAATCCAAATATTGCTTATGCTTTGTCTCCTAAGTGGTCGATTGGGGTGGGTTTTGATGCCATGTATGCCACAGCTGATTATGATAGCACACAGTTAACCAACTCACTGGATGACTGGGGGTATGGCTATGATTTGGGTGTTTATTATAAGCCGTCAGAGACTTGGCACTTTGGTTTGAGTTACCGTTCTAAAATTGATTTGACGTTGACAGGAGATAGCACTGATATTCTTCAAACCACACAAGCTAGCGCTGATTTGCCTATGCCTGCAACAACCTACTTGAGTGCTATTCAAAAGTTATCGAATAAGTGGAACATGCTTTATAGTGTTTTTTACACGCAGTGGGATGTGATTGATAGTTTGATATTAGAAAATTCAGCTATGGGTGACGTGGTTGTTCCGCAGGATTATTCGAATACCTGGTTTTTTTCTCTTGGGAGTACTTATCAATTAACTGATCGATGGATGTTACGAGGTGGTGTTGGTTATGATCAAACACCCACACAAGATGGAGAGCGTGATGCGCGGTTACCAGATACCGACCGTTACTTGTTAGGTGTGGGTGCAACACTAAAACCTAATCAGAGGCTCAGTATAGATATGGGTTACCAGCATATCTTTATGCAGGATGCAGACTTGGATGCCAATGTATCTTTCCCCGAGCATTCTAGGATAGGTCTGATGATGTCCGGTGTTTCCTCAGGCGCAGCAGATTTAGTAGCTTTACAGGTGTCATATCAATTCTCTTAATAATGAGGTTGCTTTTAGCTGTTGATTTATCTAGATAGTTTGATTGTTATTTAGTCAATTCAGGGTTAAAGCTTTCTATTTGTTTAGAGACCAGGTAGGTTACGCTTTCTATTTTATTAAGGAGTTATTATGAAA
>DMFG01000150.1:1263-4359 GCA_003450655.1 Coxiellaceae bacterium
TTTTATTAAGGAGTTATTATGAAAGCGTTTCAGGTGATGGTAGGCCGCACTATCACGGCTAGTATGGTATCTTTATTGGTAGCCTGTCCGACAGCGTTTGCGGGTGGGTTTCAATTGTTTGAAGAAGATTTAACCGGCTTTGGTGATGTGCATGCGGGTGATGCAGCTACATCAGAAAGTGCGGGTGCGCAATTTTATAACCCTGCTGCCATGACTCACTTTGACTCATTGTCGATTTCAACGGGTGGCGTTGGTGTGTTGTTGAACACGCAGGTTGATTCTGGTTCTAACGTAAATAATACTTTGGATATTACCGAGCCGGTTTCTGGAGATACTCAGAATATTATTCCAAACTTTTCTATTGTGAAGCCTTTGTCCGATAAATGGGCGATAGGTTTCTCTGAAAGTTCGCCATTTGGTGCATCAACGAATTATTCTAATGGTGTTAATTCAGATAGCAGGAGTAATTTGAGGCTGTATGCCACAGAAACTACCATAGAAACGATTAATTTAAACTCGAACGTTGCCTATGCCTTGTCGCCACAGTGGTCAATTGGTGTGGGTTTTGATGCCCTGTATGCTGATGCCAAGTACGATAGCGACTTGTTGACAAATGATTTGAATGACTGGGGGTACGGTTATAATTTAGGGCTTTATTATACACCTTCTGATGCCTGGTGCTTTGGTTTAAGTTATCGTTCTAAAGTGGATTTAACATTATCAGGTGATAGCGTGTCAGGGGAGACAACGTCTCAGGCGAGTGCTGATTTGCCAATGCCAGCAACCACATATTTCGGAGCTACTCAAAAAATGTCTTCCAAGTGGAGGATGCTTTATAGTGTATTCTATACGCAATGGGATGTCATTGATAACTTGACGCTTGAAGATTCGGCAATAGGAACGGTTGATGTGCCTCAAGACTATTCGAACACGTGGTTTTTTTCACTGGGTACAACTTACCAGTTGAATGATCAATGGTTATTGCGTGGCGGCTTGGGATATGATCAATCACCCACCAAAGATGGTGAGCGTGATGCTCGTTTGCCTGATAGTGATCGTTATATTGTCGGTATTGGGGCAACGTTGAAGTCAAGTCAGCGTCTGCTTATTGATATGGGGTATCAGCATGTGTTTATGCAAGATGCAGATCTTGATGAGGTGATTTATGTTGACGGAACTCCTTTTCTTAGTATGACAGGAGTCTCTTCGAGCTCTGCGAACTTAATTGGTCTTCAAATATCTTATAGTTTTTCCTAGGTGTGACTGGTCTGAATACGGTGTTATCTTATGATGGTAGTTCTATTTTATGATAACCTTAAAAGTGGCGAGAGTTTTGTTGGGAAAACAATAAATCTTGTAACTGAGTCGTGGAGTTAGCCTCTATTGCATGGGTCATGCATTAGAGGCTGTGAAGTGAAGTGACTTTAAGAGTTTTTTGTTAATGTTAAATTTCCAGAGAGATCACTCAATTTACTGTATGTCGCGTTGAACTCACTAGGGCTCACAAGGTTGTCTAAAGTAACTTTGTTGGTACTAACATGTAGTGTTCCTGTTGCATAATGCCCTTTGCACCCTGTTTGGTCGTATACTTTAACCGTACAATCGGACCCGCACAGAAGCTGTAAATTTAGAGTTGGAATATGGCAATCTGAAGATCCGCCATTGGCCGGTGTTTGGCCTGTCTCACCAGTGCTAGGTGTATTTGAACATGTTTCGTTGCCTTGTAATGCTTGTGAGTCACTACAGTATGTGTCTTTGCCAATTGATAATGTAGAGAAAGAGTCAAGGTTGTTCGTAGTGATAAGTTCAAAGTCAGCCGCAAAACAAGCAGTAGTGCTACAAGTTAAGCTGATTATTGTGCCTATGGTTGCCATTTTAATTTTCATAATAAACTCCTTATTCAATGAGATTAACAATACATTTGCTGAGGGTTTTCTCACCACAGTCATGTATTCGGGCGACAATATAACATACCTGTTGTCTGATTGTTACGAGTGAAAATATTACGTATATATTTTATGCAAATAATTTTTAGTTGCTTGTTTATATCTGGGTTTTAGATTGAGTTGAGTATAATATTTTTCGATAGTTATTTGATCAATCGGTGATTTATTCGCAAGAGCTGACACAACGACAAGTGGTTTGTTTGATTAGTGATGATCCTGTGTCAATGTCTTCGGTTATTGGTTTGTCATTGAATGATGCGCTTAATTAGCACATTGCGTGAAATGCGTTATAGTATCAGGATGGGATGATAGGTATGACAGTAAAGGAGGTTCAGTATGCGTCGCATGATACGGTTTTTTTTGGGTGGTAACAGTGCACTATTGGCTATTATTTACACGATAGGGCATATCGCAATCGCCATGACCACAACGTATTTTATCACAGGGACAACACTAGAATTAGCTGCAGCTAATGCCTTGGTTGAGCCTTGCATTAATGGTGTGTGGTTTTATGTGTTGCATACCATTTGGCGCAGGTTGCGTAATGAGCAAGGTGATGCGATTTATTAACTTGAATCCATGAGTATCATTTTTTGATACCAATAGTTAAGTCAGTCATTCCTTTTAACGTGGGTAGGCAAATTTGGGGTTTTTCGATAAACTCCCTGTTTTATCAATGCGTGCGTTCAATAGTTAGAGGGGTAATGTGTGAAATCAGTAGAAATATTCACAGACGGCGCTTGTCAGGGTAATCCAGGCCCTGGAGGCTGGGGTGTGGTGTTACGGTCTGGCGAGCATGAGAAGTATTTATCGGGTGCAGAAGCGATGACGACGAATAATCGGATGGAATTACAGGCTGTGATTGAAGGGCTAAGAGCGCTAAAAGGTCAATGCTCAGTTGATGTCACAACAGATTCACAATACGTTCGTAATGGGATTACTCAGTGGATTACACAGTGGAAGCTACGACAATGGAAAACAGCGAGTAAAAAGCCGGTTAAGAATGTGGATTTATGGCAAGCCTTAGATGAGGTGGCCGCACTGCATGAAGTGCGATGGCATTGGGTCAAAGGACATAGTGGGCATCGAGAAAATGAACTGGCCGATCAACTGGCAACTCAAGCCATCGAGCAGGTGAGATAAGGGTGGA
>DMFG01000070.1 GCA_003450655.1 Coxiellaceae bacterium
TACATAGTATTCGTTTTTGGAATAGATCCCGACTTCATACTTGCGATAGGCTGATAATATTAAGACAATAAGCTCAATACCACCAAATGCGATCCTATATATCTTAACTTCATACGAGCTTATCGGTTGATAATCAATAACACACGGGGTGTAGTTTATATCGGAATTAGGATGTTATCTTCTGTAATTTCTCAAGCGAGCTATTGCGCTTTGAACTTCAGGTTGCTTGTTGTCCACTCGGACATTCTTAAAGAAAGTCTGCGCCTGCGTGACCAGCAATTGACCTTCAGGTGTTTTGCGAAATGTTTTTGAGCCAATTTTTTTAAGCAGGGTTTCGCCAATAGATCTTTCTCCGTACTGTAATTTCCCATCAATCATATATTGAAAATACTGATTGAGCTGACTATTACTTGAGGAAGCCTCAGACGCTTTCGGCAAACACCAAGAACTAAAGTCATTTACTTCTAGGATATCAAGGCTTACCTTTTCAAGTAGACGATCAATCCCATCTAATGTTGTCGTGACTTGCTTTTGAATTTCATCTATAAGTTGGTTGGCGGCTCTGCTACTGCAATTTGAAGGACGATTACTGATGATATACCTACTAATGTCGTTCAATAAGGTTAAGCGCCACTTTGTCCTAATTGTTTCATTCCTAGAAATGGTGGTTGCATAACAATCACACGCCCTCTTTGTTGGCGAAAAATTATTTTCAATCATCGTATATATGTCTTTCACTCGCCTAGAACAGCTGTATTGATGCCCGTCTATTGTTAGTTTACAGAAATTAGCTATTCCGCCGAATTGATTGCTCGTAACAGCTTGCTTGATGTCATTTCTAATAGTTAATATTGCATCGAACGTATAATAGCTTGCCAAAATTTTAAATCGAAGCGAGGCTCTGTCATACTGCGCTCTATTCATATGATTCGGACAGACAAAGTTTTTACCATGCAAATACGCCCTAAACTTCCCCTTCAAATGCGGCAAAGGTTCACTCCCAAGATTATTAGAGCTGTCTGTATCTGGGTCATTCAGTAAGATCCTCGCCAAGTCTGTTGGTTCTGTTGGTTCTCCTATATCCTTACTGCCCTCCTGCACTAGCCAAGTATGTAAACAAGACTTTAAGTTAGGTGGCAAATTAGCAATCACCAAAACTGCATAGTCACCTGCTTCTCGTGTCACTGGATCTTGTTTGCATTGTTGAGTAAATGTTTCCCAAGTCTCATCGCCAATAATTGGATAAACAGTATCTCCAACCACAATTAATCGGGTATTTCCGAAATTGTCAGCTGTGATATATTCACGTGATAAAGGACACACACCTAAATCTAGCATTATGTTAATCTCCGAATAATATCCTTTCTCACTCATTTGCATCGCTAATCTTGCCTATATTTTGCACCTATATCCTTAAAGAAATATTAAATATATAGAAAAGTTGTGTAAATGAGATACTTAACAAAGAAACCTTGCCATTGTTGATATTCACCAACCCATATAAGTACACATTAACATCCACCACCCAGCATGAAGGCTAGAGTCATTGCTTGAAATCACAGCAAGAACCTAAGAGAATGTGGCGAAACACTACGAGGCTTACTTACATGACCCAACCCTTAGTGATCCGTCAACTCGGCAGACAACCCTACCAAGCTACTTGGGAGGCCATGAAAACCTTTACAAAACAACGCAGTAGTGACACCCCTGATGAGCTGTGGCTGTTAGAACATGACCCAGTATTCACTCAAGGATTAGCCGGAAAACCTGAACATATTCTTCAGTCAAGCGAGATACCCATTGTCCAAACGGACCGCGGAGGTCAAGTCACCTACCACGGACCTGGCCAACTGATGCTGTATACCCTTTTTGATATCAAACGCATGGGCATTGGCCCTCGTCGACTGGTCTGTCAACTGGAACGCAGCGTGATTGATTACTTACACACACATGGCGCCAATGCTCAAGGTGATCCACAAGCACCTGGGGTATACGTTAACACCGCAAAAATTGCCTCCATTGGTCTGCGCATTCGCCGAGGGTGTAGCTACCATGGCCTGGCACTCAATGTATCCCTCGACACAACACCGTTTCAATCGATTAACCCATGTGGTTTCAAAGGTCTAGCCATCACACAAATAGCAGAGTACACTGCCTCTGCGACGGTGAATGAGGTGCAACAAGCCATCATTCCACATATTCTGAACAACTTTGGCTACAGTGAAGAACACACTGTCACATCAACCGATTAAGGCAATGCAACATGACCACTCCAACGCCCTATGATCCCACCAAAAAAGCTTTAGGTGCCGATAAATTATCACGCATACCGGTCAAAATTGAACCAACCACCGAACCCCTCAAAAAGCCCGATTGGATTCGCATTCGCCTACCCAACAATTCCAAAGCTGCTGAACTCAAATCACGATTACGCCAACAAAAACTGGTTACGGTGTGTGAAGAAGCTAGCTGCCCTAACCTTGCTGAATGTTTCAGTGGTGGCACAGCAACGTTTATGATCATGGGTGATACTTGC
>DMFG01000090.1:0-1401 GCA_003450655.1 Coxiellaceae bacterium
TGGGCAATCTACGTGAGCATAGTGACGATTTTCTGACTCATACTCTACGTGAGAAGTCGCAATGGTAATTCCACGCTCGCGCTCTTCCGGCGCATTATCAATCTCTGTGAACGCTTTAACTTCACCCGTACCATAATGCTCTGATACACACTTAGTTAGTGCAGCTGTTAACGTCGTTTTACCATGATCTACGTGACCAATCGTTCCTACGTTAACGTGTTCTTTATCTCTTACAAACTTCTCTTTTGCCATCGAATTTTCCTCTCTTAATCAATTATTGTTTTTTAATAACAGCTTCAGCAATATTAGATGGAGCTTCAGAGTATTTCTTGAATTCCATCGAATATGTTGCACGACCCTGCGATAATGAACGTAGGTCAGTCGCGTACCCAAACATCTCAGATAAAGGTACTTCAGCGGTAACAACTTTACCGGAAGGATTTTCATCCATACCTAAAATAATTCCACGGCGACGGTTAATATCACCAACAACATCACCCATATAATCTTCAGGCGTTACAGCCTCAACATTCATAATAGGTTCTAATAAAACAGCGTCAGCTTTTACAGCACCTTCTTTAAAGCACATGGAACCAGCAATTTTAAACGCCATTTCATTTGAGTCGACATCATGGAAAGAACCATCAAATAATGTCACCTTAACGTCAACAACAGGAAATCCAGCTACAACACCATTTTCCATTTGCTCAGCAACACCTTTACCAACTGCAGGGATGTATTCACGAGGAATCACACCACCAACAATCTCATTCACAAACTCAAAACCAGAACCCGGCTCTTGTGGCTCTATGCGTAGGTAAACATGACCATATTGACCACGACCACCCGTTTGACGAACAAACTTAGATTCATGCTCAATTGACTTACGAATTGTCTCACGGTAAGCCACTTGAGGTTTACCAATATTCGCTTCAACTTTGAATTCACGCATCATACGGTCAACAAGAATTTCTAAGTGTAATTCACCCATACCAGCAATAATGGTCTGACCTGATTCTTCGTCTGTGTGAACTTTAAAAGAAGGATCTTCTTGTGCAAGTTTACCTAAGGCAATACCCATTTTTTCTTGGTCAGCCTTGGTTTTAGGCTCAACTGCAACAGAGATAACAGGCTCTGGGAAATCCATTCGCTCTAATGTAATGATATCATCTAGAGAACATAATGTATCACCTGTAGTCACCTGCTTAAGACCAACAGCTGCAGCGATATCACCAGTCCTTACCTCTTTAATTTCTTCACGAGAATTAGAGTGCATTTGAAGAATACGACCTACACGTTCTTTTTTACCTTTTACGGGATTATAAACGGAACTACCTGCTGACAATACGCCAGAGTAAACACGAAAGAATGTGAGCGTACCAACAAAAGGATCAGTCATAA
>DMFG01000090.1:1701-2525 GCA_003450655.1 Coxiellaceae bacterium
AAGGATCAGTCATAATTTTAAAGGCTAATGCTGAAAATGGAGCATCATCACTTGAAGGACGAGAACCCGCATTACCACGATCATCCTCACCCTTAATGTCTTCCACATCAGTTGGCGCTGGCATGAACTCAATCACACCATCTAACATGGCCTGAACACCTTTATTCTTAAAGGCAGATCCGCAAAACATTGGGACGATCTCGCCCGACAATGTTCTCATACGTATCCCGCGCTTAACCTCATCGTTAGATAGCTCGCCAGACTCAAGATACTGCTCCATTAAATCTTCATCAGCTTCAGCAGCAGCCTCAACCAATTGCTCACGATACATATTACAATCGTCAACCATATCTTCAGGAATATCTTTTTCCTCATAGGTCAAACCACGATCTTCCTCGTTCCAGAAAATGGCTTTCATACGAATTAAGTCAACAATACCTTTGAAGTTTTCTTCAGCACCAATAGCCAACTGCATGGGAACAGGGTTTGCACCCAGGCGATCTTTTACTTGCTCGACAACACGTAAAAAATTAGCACCGGCACGGTCCATCTTATTAACGAAAGCCATACGCGGAACGCTGTATTTATTGGCTTGGCGCCAAACGGTTTCACTTTGAGGCTCAACACCACCAACTGCACAAAAAACTGCAACAGCGCCATCAAGTACACGTAATGAACGCTCTACTTCAATTGTAAAGTCAACGTGGCCTGGGGTATCAATAATATTAATCCGATGATTAGGAAACTGCTTATCCATTCCTTGCCAATAACAGGTAGTAGCAGCGGATGTGATAGTGATACCACGTTCTTGCTCCTGCTCCATC
>DMFG01000090.1:2831-4735 GCA_003450655.1 Coxiellaceae bacterium
TGCTCCTGCTCCATCCAGTCCATAACTGCAGAACCTTCATGAACCTCACCCATCTTATGAGAGATTCCTGTATAAAAAAGAACACGCTCAGTTGTCGTGGTTTTACCCGCATCAATGTGAGCCATGATTCCAATGTTTCTAACTTTATCTAGTGATATGTCTCTTGCCATCTTCCCTTACCAACGGTAGTGCGCAAACGCTTGGTTTGCTTTCGCCATACGATGTACATCTTCACGCTTCTTAACAGAACCACCACGCAAAGCATACGCATCTAAAATTTCATTACCCAACTTAATCGCCATGGATTTTTCACCGCGCTTGGCTGAATATTCAACTAACCAACGCATGGCCAATGTGCGACGACGGACCCCACGAATTTCCATAGGTACTTGATACGTTGAACCACCAACACGACGTGACTTAACCTCAACAGAAGGCGTAACATTTTCTAATGCCTTCTTGAAAACAGCTAATGCGACATCTCGTGCAGCCTTACTATCACGAATAGTGCTATTCATATCCAGATTTGCACCACCCTCAGCTTCTCCATCAGCTAACAAGCCTTCTTGTTGACCCTGTGCTTTAACTTTTTCAAATACGTGATCTAACGCACCATAAACAATTTTTTCGGCAATCGATTTTTTCCCATCACACATGACGCTATTGATAAACTTAGCCAATAAATCACTGTGAAACAGTGGATCTGGCATAATCGTGCGCTTCGGTGCAGCCTTTCTTCTAGACATATCTTCTCTCCAATTTACTCTTTAGGTTTTTTCTCACCGTATTTAGATCTACCGCGCTTACGACCAGAAACCCCAGCGGTATCTAAACTACCGCGAACGATGTGATAACGCACACCAGGTAAATCCTTCACACGACCACCACGAATCAAAACCACCGAGTGCTCTTGCAGGTTATGACCCTCACCACCAATGTAAGCTGTTACTTCAGCGCCATTGGTAATGCGAACACGCGCCACTTTACGTAAAGCCGAGTTCGGCTTCTTAGGTGTGGTTGTGTAAACACGAGTACATACACCGCGACGTTGAGGACATGCCTCTAACGCTGGGACATTCGTCTTTTTTGGTTTCAACTTGCGAGGCTTCCTAACAAGCTGGTTTATTCTAGCCATAGATCACTATCTCTTTGTTATTATTAAGACAAAAAAATCTTTTCGAAGGCTTCGTCATGACCTTCAATTACTCTTATTATTTTCTAATGAATCATTTATTTTCATTAGGTTAGCTACAAGCACTCAGCACTATAGCTTATTATGAACCACTCAGGTCTTCTGAGCTGACCCACAAAGTGATTCGCGATTCTAAGAAAGCTGACCCGGGTTGTCAAGCTGAATACATCACTGTATTGAGATTCAACTTAAGCCGGGCCATTTTTTCTATTTATTCATCCCGCATAGGGCTATCTGACTCGTTATTTGACTCAGAAGAAGCCGATAGGGCTTCGCTCAATGCTTGCTCTGCCTCCATAGCTGAAACCGTTGGCTCTTCAACAACTTCTGGTTGCTCCTTAGCTAAACGACGATCTCGATGATACGCAAACCCCGTTCCTGCTGGAATCAATCGACCCACAATAATATTTTCTTTCAAGCCATGCAGATTATCAGACTTACCAGCCACAGATGCAGCCGTCAGAACACGTGTCGTCTCCTGGAATGATGCTGCTGACAAGAAAGATTCCGTTGCTAATGATGCTTTAGTTAGCCCCATTAACACACGATCAAAGGTAGCAGGCTTCCCACCTTCTGCAACCACCTCGTCATTTCGATTAAGTAACTTGCTCAAATCAACTTGCTCACTTGAAATATAACCCGTATCACCAGGCTTATCGACTGATACCTTACGTAGCATTTGACGAACAATAACTTCGATATGCTTATCATT
>DMFG01000090.1:5033-5193 GCA_003450655.1 Coxiellaceae bacterium
AACTTCGATATGCTTATCATTGATCTTAACACCTTGTAATCGATAGACTTCCTGTACTTCATTAACCACATAATTGGCCAACTCAGTCACACCAGCTAAGCGTAAAATGTCATAAGGATCTGTTGGTCCGTCAGCAACAACCTCCCCTTTGGTAACCGTC
>DMFG01000041.1:0-339 GCA_003450655.1 Coxiellaceae bacterium
GGCAGGTGCTGAAATCAACACTTTCTTAGCGCCACCTTGAAGATGGACCGAGGCTTTTTCACGACTAGCAAATAAGCCCGTGCACTCCATGACCACATCAACGTCTAAATCACCCCAAGGTAATTCAGCAGGATTTCGCTCCGCGTAAACATTGATTGCCTGACCATTAATGATCAGTTGATTATTTTCAACATTCACATCACCCGGAAAACGTCCATGCACACTATCGTAACGAAATAGATGTGCATTGGTTTCAATACTTCCCAGGTCATTAATAGCGACTAACTGAATCTCATGATGTTGACCAGACTCGAATAATGCACGTGCAACATTTCGACC
>DMFG01000041.1:690-3989 GCA_003450655.1 Coxiellaceae bacterium
GTCATTCTAAAATCTCCTTATAATATATTGTTGTTAATCTTAACCAGTGAGTAGACTGGCTTTCATCGTAAATCTTATTCCATGTTTACTGTGCGTTGCGCCATTTGAGCTTTAGCAACGTCAACCACACGCTGGGTGGTTAACCCAACCGCCTGATACACCTGCTGTGCCGGACCCGATAATCCAAACTGCTCAATGGCAATAATTTGACCATGATCACCCCCCCAAGGGCGCCAACTCAATCCAACACCCGCCTCAACAGCAATACGCACAGAGACTGATGAAGGCATCACAGCCTCTTTAACCTCCATTGACTGCTCAGCAAATTGCTCCATACACGGTACTGAGATTACTCGACAAGCAATACCAGACTGTTCTAGTTGCTGAGCGGCTTCCATCACAACGCCCACTTCAGAACCTGAAGCCATTAACAAACAGTCACTCTCCCCTGGAGATTGATACGCGACATAAGCACCTTGGCTCATTTCAGCCATATCCACCTCTCGTGAAATCACAGGCATGGATTGACGTGACAAGGCTAAACACGTTGGTCCAGTGTGCTCACACGCCGAACGCCATGCCACCATGGTCTCAGCCGCACTGGCCGGGCGCCAAACATGAACATTGGGAATCAAACGCAAAGCGGTTAAATGCTCAATTGGCTGATGCGTTGGACCATCTTCTCCAACACCAATCGAGTCATGCGTTAAGACATATACCACTCGTGCTTGCATCATCGCACTCAAACGAATGGCACTGCGCGCATAGTCACTAAACACCAAGAAAGTACCACCAAAAGGAATCAAACCACCATGTAACGCCATACCGTTCATGATGGCACTCATACCTAATTCACGCACACCGTAATGCAAGTAATTACCTTGAGGGTTGTCTGCTGTATATGCCGTTGCAGATTGCGTCAGTGTGCAATTAGAACCACTGAGATCTGCTGACCCTCCCATGAATTCAGGCACAACATCACACATAGCCTCTAAACAATGTAGTGAAGCCTGACGTGTCGCCACAGCTTTTGGTGTTGACTGAAATGCTTGCCAAGCCTGTGTTGTTGCCTGATAAAATTCTGGTAACAATTCACCGTGTTGACGACGCAAAAAAGCTTTGGCTAACTCAGGGTATTGCTGCTCGTAAGCTGCAAATAAGGCATTCCACTCCCCCTCGATGACTGCCCCTTTCGCACGACCATCCCAATGTTGGTAAATCGTATCGGGCACCTCAAATGGCGCATGAGACCAATTTAATGCTTCACGAGTTAATGCAATTTCCTCATCACCCAGCGGTGCACCATGCACACCAGCAGTACCCACACGGTTGGGCGAACCAAACCCAATCTGTGTACGACAACAAATGATTGTCGGACGTTGCGTATCTGCTTGTGCCGCTAAAATAGCTTGATGTATAGCATCTGCATCATGGCCATCGACAGCCTCAATCACCTGCCATTGATAAGACTGAAAACGCTCGGGAACATTCTCGCTGAACCAATCTGTTACCTCACCATCAATCGAGATACCATTATCATCATAGATGACAATCAACTTCCCTAAACCCAAAGTACCCGCCAAGGAACACGCCTCATGTGACAGCCCTTCCATCAAACAGCCATCGCCGACAAAGGCATAGGTGTGATGATCAACGATTGAAAAATCGGGACGATTAAACTCAGCGGCCAATCGAGTCTCCGCAATAGCCATACCCACCGCATTAGCCAAGCCTTGCCCTAAAGGGCCAGTCGTGGTCTCAACGCCTGGCGTATGACCATACTCTGGGTGACCAGGTGTTTTAGAGCCGACCTGACGGAACTGCTTTAAGTCCTCCAATGACAGATCGTACCCCGTCAGATGCAACACGGAATACAACAACATAGAACCGTGGCCATTAGACAATACAAAACGATCACGATTCATCCACTGTGGGTTACTTGGATTAAACCGCAAACAATCATTCCACAACACCTCAGCAATATCGGCCATACCCATGGGCATGCCTGGATGACCTGATTTTGCTTGCTGCACGGCATCCATTGAAAGGGCTCGTATGGCATTAGCCAATGATTGTCGTTGTGGATTCATAGAAACGTCCTACCGTGGGTCAAAGATGCCAGACATCATACCGGCTCTTGCACCCTAGATCTAGCGCTATCGCCAGGCCTAGCAACGTTCCTTTTTGACCAAATTTCAGCTATCATGGCCGTTTTTTAATGGGGGATTACTTATGTGCGGTATAGTTGGTGCTATTGCAAATCGACCAGTCACACCCATCCTACTGGAAGGCTTAAAACGGCTTGAATATCGAGGCTATGATTCTGCAGGCATTAGCGTCCTGAACCCCGAGCTCGAATCCGTACGCACAGCAGGCAAAGTCGATCAGCTAGCCCAACAACTCGACAATACGCCTCTCATCGGCTCCATCGGTATTGCTCATACACGCTGGGCAACTCATGGGGAGCCCTGTGAACGTAATGCTCACCCTCATCATTCGAACGACACGGTGGCCATTGTTCACAATGGAATCATTGAAAATTACAACGCGTTAAAACAAGAACTCATTGACCAAGGCTACACCTTTTCTTCAGACACCGACTCCGAAACCATTGCTCATTTATTACACCACCTATTGCAATCCACACCAGATCCTCTTCAAGCCATTCAGCTACTACGCGAGAAACTCCAAGGCGCCTATGCACTAGGCATTCTTCTTAAGGACCAACCTAATACGATCTTCGCTCTTCGCCAAGGCAGCCCATTGGTGATTGGTATTGGCATCGAAGAACACTTCATCGCTTCCGACTCTGTTGCGTTACTTCCTGTCACACAGCGTCACCTGTTCCTGGAAGAAGGTGATATTGCACAATTGACCACGAACGAACTACTCATCATTGATAAGGCCGGCGACACAGTAGAGCGCCCTATTATTGAGTGTGAAACAGAAGCACAAGCCACCTCAAAAGGCCATTATCGCCATTTCATGCAAAAAGAGATGTATCAACAACCACAAACGGTGCGCGATACCTTTGCTAATCATATGCATAATGGGCGCGTACAAGATTCAGCATTCGGCTCAAATGCCCATGCTATTTTTCAAAACGTTCAACGCGTTCGACTGTTAGCCTGCGGAACCAGCTATCACGCGGCTCTCGTCGCGAGCTACTGGATTGAGTCCTATGCCCATCTACCTTGCACGGTTGATATCGCCAGCGAATACCGCTACAGAGATACTGTTGTCGAACCCAACACATTATTCGTTGCCCTATCCCAGTCGGGTGAAACCGCTGATACCTT
>DMFG01000167.1:0-2274 GCA_003450655.1 Coxiellaceae bacterium
CTCATTTTTTCCGGCATAGTAATAATGACATTATAGCCTTTAACAGCACCGGCAAGGGCGATGCCAATACCTGTATTTCCAGAGGTGGGTTCGATTAAGGTATCACCAGGCTTAATCTTACCGGCGTGTTCCGCAGCTTCGATCATACGTAAACCAATACGATCTTTCACAGATCCACCAGGATTCATGAACTCACATTTAACAAGCAGTTGGCATGGAAGCTCTTTACCGATTTGATGAAGTTGTACAATGGGGGTGTTGCCTATTGCATCTAAAATCGTTGAGTGAATCATGTATCCCTCCTGTTTTGTATCACTGTATAGTAACAAGACAATAATCAGCATCAATAATCCAATAGGGTCGACTATTTTAACGGGGTTTACAAGGCTATTAAATGCGTTAATCTAAGACCTCTGAAAAATAAGGAGTCAGTATGATCGATCCCAAGCCTATCAATGATTTTGTACAAAAGATTCTAGACGAGCTTCCTGTGGGGATTAAAGAACTACCCACAGAAATACAGTCTCATCTGCGTGCAGCATTACTAGATGCATTTTCAAAAATGGAGTTAGTGACTCGTGAAGAGTTTGATACTCAATCGGCTGTGTTGCGTAAAACTCGTATGAAACTAGAGATGTTAGAAAAGCAGATCACCGAACTTGAATCTAACCAGTCCTCTTAATGACTTTTGCAGCCGTTCAATCACGAACAATTGTGGGGGTTAACACATCACCCGTGCGTATTGAAGTGCATTTATCACGGGGCTTGCCGAGCTTTACTATGGTGGGCTTGCCTGAAAAGGCTGTAAAAGAAAGTAAAGATCGTGTTCGTAGTGCATTATTAAATGCTGGATTTGAATTTCCAACAAAGCGCATTGTGGTTAATTTATCGCCCGCTGATTTACCTAAAGAAGGTGGGAGATTTGATTTACCGATTGCACTAGGTATTTTAATTGCCTCAGGCCAGTTAGCACAACAGGTGTTGTTAGGTTATGAGTGTACGGGAGAGTTAACCTTAGATGGTAAGTTATTAGCAGTGCCTGGTATTTTACCGATCGCGTTAGCTGTACAAAAGACAGGTTGTGCCTTATTAGTGCCTGAAGATAATGTTCCAGAAGCTTCTCTTGTTCAATCATTGCAAGTGTTTGGCGCTGGTACATTATTGGCTATTTGCCATCACTTACAAGGTGTCGCTTCTATTTCACCAAGTAGCATACAACCTGTAGTTTGCAAGTCGAATCACTATCTAGATATGAAGGCGGTTAAAGGCCAAGAGCAAGCTCGACGTGTCCTCGAGATTGCAGCCAGCGGTGGGCATAGCCTGTTATTAAGAGGGCCTCCTGGTGCGGGTAAATCCATGTTGGCGAGCCGCTTACCAGGGTTGTTGTCACCGATGACAGAGAAAGAGGCAGAACAAACAGCGGCCATTTATTCCATCAGTCAATATGGCTTTCAGTGGGATCAATGGTTGCAGCGCCCTTTTCGTGCTCCCCATCATACGGCCTCTTGCGCGGCGCTAGTGGGCGGAGGGAACCCTCCTCGCCCTGGTGAAATATCATTAGCCCACCATGGTGTTTTGTTTCTTGATGAGCTTCCAGAGTTTCAGCGCCCAGCATTAGAAGCATTACGAGAACCTCTGGAGGTAGGTTCTGTCAGTATAGCTCGTGCATCACGCTGTGTGGAATTCCCAGCTCGATTCCAGTTAGTGGTTGCAATGAACCCCTGCCCTTGTGGTTATGCGTCAGATGACCAAGTGGTTTGCCAATGTGGTGTTGAGCAGATTAGACGTTATCAGATGAAGTTGTCGGGTCCTTTGATGGATCGGTTGGATTTGCATATGGATGTTCCTCGATTACAGCCTAAGGATTTATTGGGTCATATTGAGGAAGAACCAGAGTCCTCTGAAGTTATTCGTGAACGTGTTATAGAAGCTCAGATGCGACAACTTCATAGAAATAATGCTCTTAATGCTCGCATGAATGAAGAACAATTATCTTCCAGCTGCAGGATGAATGATGCTGTAAAGACCATTTTAGAACAGGCCATGCAATTACAACGTTTTTCTGGACGCGCTATTAACCGATTGTTATCGGTTGCTCGAACCATTGCTGATATGTCAGGGGTGGACGCAATAGCTGAACCTCATGTGCTAGAAGCACTCAGTTACCGTGCTATTTCTTAAGAACTATGGATCATGACTATAGAATGATAGCGCTGGTTTGAGAGAATAATTCGCGTATAATGGCGTCACTTAGCGCCCGTAGCTCAGCTGGAT
>DMFG01000167.1:2584-4135 GCA_003450655.1 Coxiellaceae bacterium
TAGCTCAGCTGGATAGAGCATCGGCCTCCGAAGCCGAAGGTCACAGGTTCGACTCCTGTCGGGCGCACCATTCATTATCTTTGGCTAACACGAGGCTATGATGCAATTTGCCGCCTATATTCAGCAAAGGAAGCCTATTTATTTACGACTCATGCGCTGGGATAAACCCGTGGGTAGTTTTTTATTGCTGTGGCCAACAATAGCAGCACTATGGTTGGCGAGTGGTGGTATACCTTCTATGTTTTTAGTGATTATTTTTGTGCTCGGCGTATTTGTTATGCGAGCAGCAGGTTGTGTGATTAATGATATTGCAGACCGAGACTTTGATGGTCAGGTAGCAAGAACACGGCACCGCCCTTTGGCTCAAAATGCGTTATCGACTTGGGAAGCTTTGTTATTGTTTGTTGTTTTACTAATGGCAGCGCTAGGTTTAGTGTTGCTCTTGCCTTCATCCTGTTTATTGGTTGCTGTGTGTGCTTTATGTGTTGCTATGGTTTATCCATGGACAAAGCGTTGGTTCCCCTACCCTCAAGTTGTTCTTGGGTTTGCATTTAACGCAGGAATCATTATGGCCTATGTGGCTGTTCAAAATACTGTTCCTATGAGTGGTTGGTTGTTGTATGTGCTTGCAGTGATGTGGACATTTGGTTATGACACTATTTATGCCATGGTGGATCAGGATGATGATCAATTCATTGGTATTCATTCTTCTGCGTTGAGCTTGGGTGAATCCCTTCTATCTGTGATTGGAGTCACTTATGGTTGTGTTTTTATCGGTTTGATCGTGCTGGGAAAAATGTTGGCTATGAATGTATGGTACTACACGGGGGTGCTTCTATGCGGTGTATTTTTTATCTGTCAAATGCTCTGGATTAAACAGAAAAACCCCAAGCGTTGCTTTCAGGCTTTTTTGGGAAATCAATGGGCATGGCTGATTATTCTGGTAAGTATAGCGGTTAGTTGTTTGTCTTAGTTAGGAGGTTTGTTTAAAAATCAACATCAACAATACCAAATGCAACCGCTTGAGCAACAAGCTGTGATGAGGAGTTAACTCCCATTTTCTGCATGAGATTAGCTCGGTGGACTTCAACCGTGTTTTTACTGATACTTAATTCATCAGCAATAGTTTTGGATGACTGCCCTTTGGCAATCAGCTTTAAGATTGAAAGTTCACGGGAGGTTAGACTGTCAATTTGTTTTTTAAAGTTAGCTTGAAGGGTTTGTTTATGTTTTTGATTGTGTTCAGTTTTGAGGATAGAAAAAACAGTGTCGAGTAACTCCTGATTATTAATGGGCTTGGTGAGGAAATCTTTAGCACCATCTTGTATGGACTTAACTGCCATACGGACATCAGCATGACCGCTGACAAAAACAAGTGGCGTATTCATGTTATTAGCTTTAAGTTGTTGCTGTAACTGTAGCCCACTCATCCCTGGTAAGCGGATATCGCAAATAATGCAGGTGATTTTTTGTGGGGTATCATTTAAAAATGCTTCAGCAGTTGTGTAATGTGTTGATTTAAGTTGCACAGAATCGAATAAATTGGAGAGT
>DMFG01000154.1 GCA_003450655.1 Coxiellaceae bacterium
AAGAACGCGAGATGGATTTTTTGTAGTGACTTTTTTGTGGGTTGTCTTATCGATGTTTGGTGCAATCCCATTATGGTTAAATCAGTATACGCATATTGGCTTTACTGATGCTGCATTCGAGTCTGTGTCAGGGATTACGACAACAGGTGCAACAGTATTGACTCATCTTTCTGATTTACCTAGGTCGATTTTATATTATCGCCAGCAATTACATTTTTTTGGTGGAATGGGTATTATTGTTTTGGCAGTGGCTATTATGCCAATTCTTGGTATTGGTGGTATGCAGTTATATCGTGCTGAGGTAGTTGGCCCGCTAAAAACTTCAAAATTTAAACCTCGAATTGCTCAGACAGCAAAGTCATTGTGGTTAATTTATCTAGGCTTAACCGTGGCTTGTATGCTCTCTTATTGGGCTTGTGGGATGTCTTTTTTCGATGCGCTAGGTGAAAGCTTTGCTACTGTCGCAACGGGCGGCTTTAGTATGCATGAAGCGAGTTTTGCTTTTTATAAAAGTCCAGCAATAGAAGTTGTTGCAATAATCTTTATGATTTTAGGTTCATGTAATTTTGCATTGCACTTTTATTTTTTATCATCACGGAAATTATCAACCTATTGGAGAGACTATGAGCTCATCGTCTTTTTGAGGATTGTTTTGCTTGCTACAATGGTTATCTCTTTGTATATGATTATTGGGTATCATTATTCGATTGTGCATAACCCTTTTCATGTGTTGTTTACAGTTGTCTCACTAGCAAGCACTACCGGCTTTACTACGGTGGACTTTAATCAGTGGCCAACGTTTGTTCCTGTTCTATTAATGATTATTGCAATGGTTGGTGGTTGCGGTGGTTCCACGAGTGGAGGTATTAAGGTAATTCGCTACCTTATGGTTAAAGAGCAGGGGCGTCGAGAGATCAAGCAGCTTATTCATCCTAATGCTATTTTGTCGATTAAAGATGGCGGTGGTAGTCAGTTTCCAGATAAGGTGCTGCAATCCATTTGGGGTTTTTTTTCAGTTTATTTATTTTTATTTTGTTTTTTGATCCTGCTGTTGTTAGCGACGGGGATGAATTTGAGAACGGCTTTTGGTGCTTTAGTGGTGTGTATTGCTAATACAGGTGCATCGATCGGTGATGTGGCGCACGGGTTTAGTCACCTGCAGTCATCGGAGAAGTGGTTATTAATCTTTGCTATGTTCTTAGGCCGTTTAGAAATCTTTACTATATTAGTTTTATTATCACCCAGTTATTGGAGGCGCTAATACGCTAAAGAGTATTATTTCTTTAGAATATTTTTTTCTTTTTCGGCTAATTCAATGCGCATCTTTTTTCGAAGTTCTGCTTCTTTGAATCGCCTTTTTTGTTCATCTGTTTTGCAGATTAAAGGGTTTATAGTCACGGGTTTATGGTTGTCATCGAGTGCTATCATGGTGAAGAAGCAGGAGTTTGTGTGGGTGACAGTGCCTGTTGTGAGGTCTTCTGCTATCACTTTGATGCCAATTTCCATGGATGAGTTGCCAACATGATTGATTGAAGCAAGACAGGTCAGTAAGTTTCCTACATGAACGGGATGCTTGAAAACCACCTGGTCAACAGAAAGGGTGACAACGTAACGCCCGCTATAACGAGCAGCGCAAGCATAAGCGACTTTGTCAAGAAAGCTGAGTAATTGCCCACCATGAATATTGCCAGCAAAGTTGGCTTGGTTTGGTGTCATGACTTCAGACATAGTGATGCTAGTTCGTTGTTCTTCCATGATATCCCTTATTGCTCAGTTTTAGGTAGGTGATGCTCCAGTTCATCAATATAGCATTGTGTTTCTTCTGGCGCTAATCGGAGGTGTATGGCAAGCCACATAATGCCTAGACTAAATAATAGTACTGTAAGGATGTCCCAACCAAAGGGGAGTAGATTGATTCCATGTCCAAAAGAACCTAGGTATGAGATGAGTGTGAGCCCCCCAAAATAGGGCCATAACCAGAGTGCGCAACGACTATTTAACGGAATGCTTCGAGCAGTGGCATTGATGGTTCGATAGCCAAATAAAATGATTATGCCTGCGATAATGGCTAATGAAAGTTTGGAGATAATGTCCCAGCCACTCCAGTAGGCTAAGCAATTGCAAAGGAAAAATGCTGTGTATGACCATAATCGAGGAAATGGTAGTTTTAATAAGCGGGATTGATTGGGTATTTGGTACCGTAAAGCTAATAGACTGATAGGTCCTATGACATAGCTAATGGCCATGAGTGATGTTAAAAATGTCACCATGGCTTTCCAGCCTGGAAGAGGTGTGAACATCAGCATGCCAACACAAAAATTCACAAGAATAGCTTTTGCTGGATTTCCTTGGTGGTTAAGGCTATGTAAAAAGTTGGGTAAACAACCGTTTGCACTGGTGGCATAGAGTGACCGACTGGAGCTGGCCATGTACATGAGGGCTGCTGCTAACGGGCCAATGATAGCTCCGAGATACAGTAGCGGTAGGAGCCCTTGTAAGTGATCTTGTAATAAAATAGTCGTAAACGGGCTGTTGCTATGACTGAGTTGAATATTAGCCCACCCCTTACTAATGTTGGTGGGTTGTAATGAGGTCAGAAACGCTAGTTGAAGTAGTAGGTAGATGGTTAGGCAAAGTGTAATCGACCCAATGATGGCATAAGGCAGTGCTGTGCCTGGGTTTTTGGCCTCTCCTGCCATTTCACAGGCTTGTTTGAATCCGTTGAATGCAAAAATAATGCCTCCAGAAGCAATGGCGGCAAAGATGCCGTGAAAGCCATACGGAGAAAAATCACTGCGTGGATAAAGTGGGTGGTGATGCAGTGTGGCAATCATGAAAATGCTAATGACTAGGATGATCGGTAGGATAATTTTCATAATGGTTAGTGCATTGTTTGCGCGAATTAACCAACGTAGAGAGTAAATATTAATGCTACTAATGATTAACATTAAAAAGGTTGCTGTGATGTAACCTTGATGGGTTAGTTGCCCTGTATTGGGTAGTGCTAAAGAAGGGAAGAATAAGGTCAGGTATTGAATAACACCTTGAACCTCTGTGGGTACGAGAGCTGTGTAAGAGAGCCAGATAAACCAAGAGAATATAAAGGCGACTAATGTGCCATGAGTATATTGAGGTACGCGAACACTGGATCCTGTGAGGGGTAGCATGGCGCTTATTTCAGCAAAAGTAAATGCAATAATGATGAGTAAGATGCCACCTAGAATCCAAGAGATAATCGCTGCTGGGCCTGCAAGTTGTGAGGTGTAATAGGCAGAAAACATCCAGCCTGAACCGAGAATCGCGCTAACAGAAGTGAATAACAAACCATTAGGGGAGAGTGAGCGTTTCTGAATCATTGAGTTTCACTGTTATTAATTTTAAAGTGCGATAGTTTAAACTGAATTGAAGTCTGGGTCATTAAAAAGAATCGTAGCTCTGAGTATAGAAAACACGCTATACTGCTCTGCTTATTTCATCAGGGTGGTTTGTATGGTTAAAGATACACCAAAAGTTTTGGTTGATGGTTCCTCTTATTTATTCCGTGCTTATTATGCTATGCCTGCGTTAACTACTCAGCAAGGTTTTCCTTCTGGTGCAATCTATGGCGTAGTTAATATGCTAAAACGCTTGCAAAAAGATTATCCAAACTCAGAGGTTATTGTTGTCTTTGATACTAAAGGTAAGACGTTTCGTCATGAACTGTATTCTGAATATAAAGCTAATCGTGCTGCGATGCCTGATGACTTGGCTCAACAAATAGCCCCGTTGCATGAAATCATTGAAGCCATGGGATTTCCTTTAATCAAGGTTCCTGGTGTAGAAGCAGATGATGTCATTGGTACTTTAGCTGTAGCGTTTTCTAAAGTTGGTCAACAGGTGTTGATCTCAACTGGCGATAAAGACATGGCGCAGCTGGTTAATGATCATGTGACATTAGTCAATACGATGACGCATCAAGTATTAGATATCGAGGGAGTACAAGATAAATTTGGTGTTCGACCTGATCAAATTATAGATTACTTGGCGCTCATTGGTGATACCTCTGATAATGTTCCTGGTATTCCCAAAGTGGGACCAAAAACAGCTGTTAAATGGTTGCAACAATATAAAAGCCTTGAAGGTGTTATTGAAAATGCATCAGCTATCACGGGTAAAGTGGGTGAGAATTTACGAGCCCATTTAGATCAGCTGAAGTTATCAGAAGAATTAGTAACGATTCAGTGTTCAGTTCCGTTGTCTTCATCAATCAGTGATTATTCTATGTTGCCCGCTAATGCTTCGGCGTTAAAACACTGGTATGACAAGTTGGAATTTTCTACTTGGCTAAAAGAGTTGGTAACTAAGACTTCAGGTGAGCAGCCTGTTGTTGATGAAGTAGAGCCATCGCAGGCTTATGATGTTATTTTAAATGAAGCAGCTTGTTTGCAGTGGATTAAAAAAATTGAGACGGCATCTGTATTTGCATTAGATGTTGAGACAACCAGCTTAGATGATATGTCGGCAGAGCTGGTTGGTATTTCTTTAGCGGTCGCGCCTGGTGAGGCAGCTTATATTCCTTTAATGCATGACTATTCTGATGCGCCATCACAGTTAGATACGCAGTGGGTCTTGGAGCAGTTGAGGCCTATTTTACAAGATGTATCACGTTGTGTTGTGGGGCATAACATTAAATATGATTGGAAGGTCTTGTGTCGTTATGGTTTAGAAATCATGGCGCGTTGTGATGATACTTTGTTGCAATCCTATGTGTTACATAATGTCACTGTGCGACATGATATGGATACTTTGGCCGAGAAGTTCTTAGGTCATCAAACAATGACCTATGAGTCGGTTGCTGGGAAAGGGGCTAAGCAGAAAACATTTAATCAAATCTCGTTGGATGTTGCCGCACCATATGCGGCAGAAGATGCAGATATTACTCTACAATTGTTTATGAAGTTTGATCAGGCGTTACATGATGAGCCAACCTTGCGATCAGTTTATGATACTATAGAGCAACCTTTGCTATTGATCTTGACGCGCATCGAGTATCACGGAGTGTTGCTAGACACGGAATTGTTATCTTTGCAAAGCAAGGATTTATCGGCTCATATTGAACGCTTAGAGCAAGAGGCGTATCAATTAGCTGGAGCGCCATTTAACTTAGCGTCACCAAAGCAGCTGCAAGAAGTGTTATTCGAAAAGCTTCAGTTGCCTGTTATAAAAAAGACACCTAAGGGCCAGCCATCGACAGCAGAGGCTGTTCTTCAGGAACTCGCTGCTGATTATCCTTTGCCTCATATTATTGTGCAGTATCGCAGTTTGGCAAAATTAAAATCGACTTATACCGATAAGCTTCCACAGCAAGTGAATTCGCAGACAGGTCGTGTTCATACGCATTATAATCAGGCGGTCACTTCTACAGGGCGCTTATCCTCTAATAATCCAAACTTGCAGAATATCCCTGTGCGTACCGAAGAAGGGCGTCGTATTAGGCAGGCTTTTATTGCGCCGGAAGGTAAGATTATTGTGGCAGCTGATTATTCTCAAGTAGAGTTGCGTATTATGGCGCATGCCTCAAAAGATCAGGGAATGATTCAGGCATTTGAACAAGGGTTAGATATTCATCAATCAACTGCAGCAGAAGTATTTGGTGTTCCCGTTGAGTCGGTGACAGCTGAGCAACGTCGACATGCTAAAGCGATTAATTTTGGTTTATTATATGGGATGTCAGCCTTTGGTTTATCAAAACAGTTAAATGTAGATCGTCAAGCCGCGCAACTTTATATCGATGCATATTTCGATCGGTACCCTGCAGTATTGCAATATATGGAGTCAGCTCGCCAACAAGCGGCTGATCAAGGTTATGTGACAACTTTGTTAGGTCGTCGACTAGTGATACCGGAGATTAATGCATCGAATGTTATGCGAAGGAAAGCTGCTGAACGAGCTGCCATTAATGCTCCATTACAGGGTACGGCTGCAGACTTGATTAAGTTAGCGATGATTAACTTGCAGCAGTTACTGTTAGATCAGCGGTTAGAAATGACGTTGATTATGCAGGTGCATGATGAGCTTGTTTTTGAGGTAAAAAAATCCGATCAAGATGCTGCAATTGCATTGATTCGTCAATCTATGGAGCAAGTCATGTCATTATCGATACCATTAATTGTTGATATTGGTGTTGGTAGTAATTGGGAAGTGGCGCATTAATACGGGGGTAGCCTATGTTTAAGGGTAAACAGACTAAACAGCAAAAGCAGATGGTTGCTCAAGCTGCCTTAGAGTATGTTCCTATGGATGGTGTGATTGGCGTAGGCACAGGATCTACCGTAGAGTATTTTATTGAAGCATTAGCGAGCATTAAGCATCAGATTAAGTCAGCGGTGCCTAGCTCTCAGGTGACTCGTGATTTATTGAAAAAGCAAGGTATTGCTATTGCAGAATTGAATCATGTTCCCTCGGTGGATGTTTATATCGATGGTGCTGATGAATTTAACCCTTACTTGTCATTGATTAAAGGGGGTGGTGGTGCCTTAACACAGGAAAAGATCATTGCAGCTGCGAGCAAACAGTTTGTCTGCATTGTGGATGCCAGTAAGGAGGTCGCCTGTCTTGGTAAGTTCCCATTGCCTGTAGAGGTATTGCCAATGGCGCGTAGTTTTGTCGCGCGTGAGATGGTTCGGTTAGGTGGGCAACCAGAATATAGAGAAGGCTTTGTTACGGATAATGGAAATCTCATTTTGGATATTTATCAGCTGGATTTAAGTGAGCCAATGGCCATGGAACGACAGATTAATAATATCCCTGGCGTTGTTACCAACGGAATATTTGCTTTGAGAGGCGCTGATGTCGTATTGATAGCTGATGAGGCAGTTAGGCAGGTTTGTTCTCGGGGCAGTTCTCGTAATGAGTCTTAACCTTTTTCTGACTGGTTTCGTAGATATGATCACGTAACGCAAGAATGGTTTTATCAAAGTTATAGAGATCATCTTCCCAGTCAATCGATAGAGCTTTTTCGAGTTCATTCCAGGTTGATATGTCGGCCTCATTATGTTGGATTTTACATTCGAGCTTGTCTAGCGCGTAGATCAGTTTTGCTTCGGGTGTTTTTCTTTCTTCAAACTCTAACCATAGACGGTGAATTTCATTACCCATTGTAGGGCCTAATAGGGTGGCGATTTCATGGATAGCAGCTTCTTCTTTGGCCTGCTTGTTATCATGATCTTCTTTGGTGATTAGGTCAAAGACGGGTATATCGCCAGATAGTGCTTCTACACAGTCGTGTATAATGGCCATCTTTAATGTCTGAAGTAAGTTGACTGGATGCTCTAGGTTTGGGTGAATGGTGAGTGTCAAGAGAGATAAGCGCCAGGAGTGTTCAGCAACGCTTTCTTGTCGGTCTGAAGAGGTCCAGCTGTGGCGTAACTCATCCTTCAGTCTCTCCATGAGACCCATAAAGGACATGATGCTCTCAATGCTTGTGTTCATTTTTTATCCTCCCTGGTTCATCCTGATAATTTATGATATCAGACAATTAAATAAATTGTCGTGAATTTACGCCAGTAATTAAGGTTTTCCTAAGCTTAAAACTAAGTCGGTGAGCTTGCTATTATGTTCTCAAGCAGTATAATGCGTGCTCATGTTGTACCGGGTTTGAGCTAATATTGAACACCCCATGATCATTTGTGAGTCTTTATTAAAGTTCACTGTGTTCTGTTCAGACGGTTGGTGGCTATCGGAAATGTGTTACAACGTATGAATGACAATGATAGACCTAGAGAGAGGCAACCGCTAGCTTTAGGTAAGAGCATAATGAAGGAGAGGCTCATGTTAGTCTTAACAAGATCTATTGGCGAAAGGCTGATCATTAATGATGGCGAGATCAAGCTTAGTGTACTGGAAGTAAAAGGTAATCAAGTGCGTATTGGTATTGATGCGCCACGTGATGTATCTGTTCACCGTGAAGAAGTTTTTGAACGTATTCGTTCTGAGAACCAAGAAAAGTCAGATACGACTAGCTAGTCTTTTATAGAATTATCTTTTTTTGAAGACAAAAGCAGAGCGTTAGCGCCCTGCTTTTTTTTTCTATGATGTTGCTTCAACAGCGATGCCTGTTTGATTTAATAGTGCAATTGTTGAGGGTTTTCGGCCACACATCTTAATAAAAACATCAAGCGGTGGGATTGATCCGCCTAAGGCCAGAAATGTGTCTTTGTAACGTTGTGCTGTGGTAGGGTCGAAATGACCATGATTTTCAAATAATGAAAAAATATCTGCGGCCATGACTTCGGCCCACTTATAGCTGTAATAGCCTGCGCTATAACCGCCTGCAAAGATATGGCTAAAACCATGTTGGAATCGATTATATTTGGGAAGTGGGTATAGGCTGGTCATTGATCGAACACTGTCTAGGCATGCTTGAATGGCATCCGGTTGTTCTGGGTTGAATTCGATGTGTAAACGAAAGTCGAATAATGAAAATTCGAGTTGGCGAATCATGCCCATAGCAGATTGGAAGTGTTTGGCGCGTTGCATTTTTGCAAAAAGCTCAGCAGGTAATGACTCACCTGTTTGGTAATGTTTAGAGAGTAACTGTAGACAATCTTCCTGCCAGGCATAGTTTTCAAGGAACTGGCTGGCAACTTCAACAGCATCCCACGGGATCCCTGTAATACCGCTGACTCCTAAATAATTCACTTGGGTGAGCATATGTTGTGTTGCATGACCAAACTCATGGAATAGGGTGACGACATCATCATGTGATAGTAATGCTGGAGCATCATCAGTGGGTGGCATAAAGTTACAGGTGATGAATGTCACGGGATGTTCTAGGGTATTTGTATCAGAAAGGTATCGGTTGCGACAGTCATCCATCCATGCTCCGCCCCGTTTATTGTTGCGAGCATAGAGGTCTAGGTAGAAGTGACTGATAAGGTTGCCTGATTGATCGGTCACTTGGTAACACTGAACGTCATCATGCCAGGTATCGAAAGCGTCACATTCTGAGATTTTAAGGTGAAATAAACGTTCTGCTATCGTGAGTAAACCTTGTATGACTTGAGGGGCAGGAAAGTAGGGGCGTAACATTTCATCGGATAAATCATAGTACTGATGCCGGTATTGTTCACTGGCATAAGCAATATCCCAGGCATTTAAGTCGTCCAATTTAAGTTCAGATTGAGCGTAGTGTTGGAGTGTTTCAAATTCTTTTTGAGCTTGAGGCTGTGATGCTTTAAGTAACTCATCAATAAATTCAAACACCTCATCAGGGTGATTGATCATTTTGGTGGCTAGTGAATACTCTGCTGTATTGTTAAAGCCTAATAATTGAGAGAGCTCAAGGTTTAATGTCATAATATTATGCATTATCGATGAGTTATCTTTATCAGGGTTATGTGGACCTTGATCGGAGGCACGAGTGCAGTAGGCTTGATAAAGTTGTTCTCTTAGGGAGGCATCTTTAGCATGCTGCATTACGGTTAAATAGGATGGTGCGTCTAAAGTCAGTAGCCAGCCTGTTTTTCCACAGTCAGTTGCTTTTTTTTCTGAGGCGGTAATAAATCGTTCGGGTAAACCATCAAGTTGTTGGCGATCAGTGACTAGGTGTTGCCACGTGTCTGAGGTGTCTAGTAGGTTAGCTTCAAATTGCGTTGAGAGTGTTGATAGTTCAGAGGCAATAGTAGCGTAGCGTTCTTTATCGGTGGCAGATAGGTCGATGCCTGCCAATTTGAAGTCTCGCAGTTCATTATTAATGATGGTTTGCTGAGCAGTGTCTAGATCATGAAAGTGCGTTGAGGCTTTTAGTTGTTGTAATGCTTTAAATAAGCCATGGTGATGGCCAAGCCAGGTGGAAAATTCTGAGAGTAGCGGTAAGCAAGCTAGATAAGCTGACCGAAGATCTTCTGAGTCTTTGACATTGTGTAAATGTGAAATAGGGCTCCAGAAATTATGCAGCTCAGCACTGAGCTTTTCTAAAGGTGTCATGAGTGTATCCCAAGTGGGCTCACATAGATCATTTAATAATGTGCTGATTTGTTCTCGTTGCTGAGTCAGTAGTGAGGATAGTTTAGACTCAATGTGTTTAGGGTCAATGGAACTGAATGCGGGTAATGCGGTGCTCATTATATTTACCTTATTGCTCGTGAGGACTCATTGGATCAAAAAAAATCGGTAGGTGCAAGGAGAAGGTTCTGCTGGGTTAGCACTCTTATTGGCGCTTCGATACAATAAGTGTTGATTATAAAAAAGGTGTTGTTTATGTCTATTCGTCGATTTGAATCCATTACTCCTACTCTTGCTGATAGTGTCTATGTGGATAGCGCAGCAACGGTGATTGGTGATGTTGTGATTGGTGAGGATAGTTCTATATGGCCTATGGCTGTAATTCGTGGTGATGTGAATACGATACGAATTGGTGAGCGAACCAGTATACAAGATGGGGCAATTATTCATGCCACTCATGCAGGGCCTTTTACTGGAGACGGTTTTGGTACCGAGATCGGTAGCGATGTGACCGTAGGTCATCAAGCAGTGATACATGGGTGTGTCATACATGATCGTGTCTTGGTGGGAATGGGTGCAAAGGTATTGGATGGCGCGGTAATTGAGAGCGATGTCATGATTGGTGCAGGTTCTTTAGTTTCTCCAGGCAAGCGCTTAGAAAGCGGGTATTTGTATTTTGGCTCGCCCGTTAAGCAGGTGAGAGTGTTGACGGAAAAAGAGCGTGAGTTCCTCAGTTATACGTCTAGCCATTATGTGAAGTTGGCAGTTAGACATCGACAGTAAATAGCGTTATGTATGGCATAGAATAAAGTTTATAGAGACACGCTGAGCATGATTGCTCTACTTTGTTCATCAGGGTGTTGAGCTAATACATTCAGCAAGCCTAATGATATTTGTGGTGATTTTTTAGTAAATTGAGTGGTGATGCTCATATTGACGATGCCCCGATAATAGTCATCCACGGCCAATGCAATTTTGGGTGTGAATTGGATACCTATACCAATGAACGGGTAGTACCGAGAGTTATGTTGTACTACGGAGTAAGCTGCATCTTCAGCACACGTTATTTGAGAATAAGCTACACCTTGAGAAGCACCTGTGGTGATTGATAAAGGGAAATTATCTCCTGATATTTGATCAGGTTTGCTTGGGATGAGTTGTGTGATAGTAAAGTAATTACTGAATGGCGAGGTATCTTGAAATTTATTAAAAAATATCCAGTTAATCCCTGTGGCTATTGCGGTCTTTGAACCCGGAAAAAAATGCCTTATTTTCATAAAAGCAGAGCCGCGTGTTGTTAGGGAGTCACTCTCGGGTGTCTCCGGGGCGGAACTTAATATACCGGCAATATCTATGTTTACTATATGAGTTGGATCACCAAACCCGTAAGCAAGCATTCCATCATAATTAGCTTTGCAGTGTATGTCATCAGAGAGACAGTAAGAGCCTCCTAAGCCGCCACCAATTTGTCCATTGTTCATGCCGAAGGCAAAAGGAGCGACCACTGATGGGACAGGGAATAGAAGGGTTCCTTCTGCTGTAGGCATAAGGTTTATGGCATACGAAGGTAAAGCTAGTGATAGAAGAGTCAGTGTTAGTAACTCTAGGGTGTATTTTTTTAACATAAAAGCCTCTTAATATTATTCGGAGATTTGTTTTTTTACAGGTTTGTCGCAAGGTTTCATGATGTGTATAAATTATCTGAGGTTGAAATAAGGTATTGGCATAGCTTGTCTTCAAACTGTTGATATTTTTTTGAAGGGCCAACAAAGCCATTAACCATAATGACAAAAATGAGCTTATTATTATGACGCGTGTTAATGTAGCCTGCTAAGCTGCTGATGCCTGTCATTGATCCGGTTTTGGCAGCAACTCGATTAGACTGTTGATATTGATGCATCCTATGAGCGAGTGTTCCTGCCCCTCCCGGTTTGGGTAAAGCTGCTTTGAGATCGTCAGATATTTTGGAGTGTTGCTGTATGAAATAGAGCAGTTGCGTGAACTGTTTTGGAGATGCAAGGTTGTAGCGCGATAATCCTGCTCCATCGGTAAGTAATGCTAGGTGAAAATCAATCCCTGTTTGCTCGCTAAGAATGTGTTGTAGTGCGTGTATCCCATTTTGCCATGTGCCGGGTTCTTTATAGTAATAGTGCCCTAGGGTTTTTAATAATGTATCTGCAGCAAGATTGTCAGATTGAGTGAGCATGTGTTTAACGATCTCTGACATTGATGCAGAGTGATGTGTCGAGAGCGGGTGATTGGCTGATAATGGGGTTGTTTTAAATTGAATACGTTGAGCGCTGATGCCTGCCTTATTCATGGCTGTTTGTATTTTACTAATAATATAGGGCTGAGGGTTTCTAATAGCTAAAGATCGACGTTGTTTTTTCCAGGGTTTGACTAGGCAGCCGCCAATGACATAGTGATTATTGGTGTCACTGTAGACGGTTAAAGGGCATGCTTTTTGATAGTGAGCTGTGGTCACTGCATGATTAGAGAGTGTTAGTACATTTGATGGTAAATTAGGCGATAGTTGAGGAGGTCTGCCTGTTTGATTAGCAGGTAAGAGGTGAAGAATAAATTTATTCTGATCAATGTTAGCGGCACTCATCGGAGCAGCAAAGCTGTAGCTCAAGTCGTCCCAGAGCCAGCCGGGTGGGTAGTAAATACTATCAAAGGCTGATGTGTCTAAATAGAGTGCCCCAGTAATATGTGTCACACCGTTGTGTTTGAGTTGTTTGAATAGTTGACTCAAATCTTTTGATGATAGGTAGGGGTCCCCGCTAAATTTCAAATAAGCATTACCCTTTAGAGTATGATTGATTGGCTGATGGTTGGATGAAATCGTGGTTGTATAGGTAAAGTCTGGGTGTAGGTATAAGAGAGCTGCGGTAGCGACAAAGAGTTTCTGTATGCTTGCAGGCGTAAATAGTTGAGTGGCATTCTTTTGGTAGAGAATTTTTCCTGTTTTAGCCGATTGGATGATAATGCCAATATGTGGCTGGTAAGCTGTTTTGGGTAATGATGATTCCAGCCATTGTGTTAATGGCGGTGATGTATCTGCCAGTGCGCTGGTCATTGATAGTGTGAGTAAGTAGTAGCTGATTAATAGTAATAGTCTTTTCACGTTAATCAGCTCTTTTGCGCTGTGTATGTAAAATAACATAAATAATGAGTGCTGCGATGGTAATTACAGGGATCATAATAACAGAAAGGTATGCTTGAACCATGGCAGCGCCTGCGGCAAAAATACCTAATGTGATACCTATTAATAGAAAAATGGGATCAGTATAGACGCCCGCTAAAAAGACACTGAGAGCCAATAAGGTTACACACATCAGTCCTGCTTGTGTTGTTCCCATGACGCCAGTGCTAACAAAAAAAGTGGCTAAATAAATTAAAATCAGTAAGCCAATCCAATGTAGCACCTGGTGCCAGATGGTGGTGAGCATGTTCGTGTTGCTATTTCTATCAAGGTACCAATATAGCCAGATTGAGAGAATCGCAAAGAGCACCGATGTAATTTGAATATAAGGCCAAAATAACTTGTGATGGAGGTCCATAATAAGAAGACCAATAAAGCCTGTGACAAGCATAATAGCGAATACAAATAAGCGTGCTTTAAAGTGCTTGTGATGATCAGGGTGGTGTGATGATGTCATGTGTCGTCCTTAATGCATCAGGAGGTAGTGTATAAGTAGTCATCAGAATAACAAGGAACGTGTAGGCTCACAAGGGAGCGGTTACAAACAGAGCAGGAAAGTGGCTATGATGCTGTTATTGGTCGAATCCATGGTTTTTTTGTGTGCGTAGATGCAGGTAGTGCTTGTAATGCCAGTTTTGCTTCATGGATGGTTTTGTAGTTGCCGCTGATAAGAATAAAGCGAACTTGTTTATCCTGTATGACTTCAAGAATACGGCTGTTTGTTATGTGAAGTTTTTGTTGTAGGGCTTTTGTAGCTGCTGAGTCATGACTGCTTGCCCATTGTAATGTGTAGTGTGTTTTGTTTGTGGTGGGTTGTTTTTTTATGGGTGATTGTGTCGTCGGTATTTTAGGTGGTTGAGTGGCTTGATTGGTTTGTTGTGAATGTATCGGATGGATAAGCTGTGCATTGGGTGTTAGAGGGAGTGTGTTGTGTGAGTGTTTTGGATGGTGTTGTACTTGCCAGAGGATGTACATCAGTATTCCCAATAACACTAATGAGATCATTTTTACAGGGTGTTGATTAACGCGTGCCATGATTGCTTGGGATGATTGCTGGTAAGTGCGTTGTGATTGATTAGTGTTACGTGTCGTAGTATTTGGCGTATTAAGTTGGGTTTGTGATGCTAGTGGTGATAATGAGTTGTTGAGTTCCTGATTATAGGGATCTTGAGTGCCACATAATACGATTTGGAGCAATGGTTGGGGTAGTTTATGTTGTTGTTGAGCCAGGTGTTTGAGTGCAGTTAATGTTGATAGAGGAAGTGTTTCACAGAGCTCTATAATGAGGATGCGATATTCATGGTGAGACTGTAAGTGGTTCAGGGTGGTTTGTAGTTGTTGCTCAAGGCTCATCGGTCGGGTGATTACGTGGTCTAATGACCATCGTTTAATGTGGTGAGGTGTCAGTGATTGATGATTGCTAATGCGGAGGATGGGTGTTGAGCTTGGTTGTGTTGCAAGCCACTCATCGAGTTGTCGTTGACGTATAGATTGATCCTTATTAATGAATGTGATGATGGCGAAAGGAAGTGAGTTTGTTTCTAAAGTGGTCATACGGTTCAGCTTCCTTATTATGTGTGCCCATATTATTCAGTTGATAGTGTGTTCTTATGGAGACATGCTGAGTGTTGTTGAACGATGTTAGCCCAAGTGTTTTGTCAGTGCAAATAATAGTATTTAGTGTTCTTGCAAAAAAAAACCGCAGTTATCTGCGGTTT
>DMFG01000040.1:0-471 GCA_003450655.1 Coxiellaceae bacterium
GATGAGCTTATGCGTGTAGATCTATGCTCAAGCCAATAGCCAGTCTTTATGTCGGTAAAGGTAATCTTTGCAAAGCCGTTGTTCAGGGCTGCCATCTTCCGCTTCAAATCCATACTGCCAACGAACCAAAGGCGGCAATGACATCAAAATAGATTCCACACGGCCGTTAGACTGCAAACCAAACAAGGTCCCTCTGTCGTGAAGTAAATTGAACTCCACGTATCGACCGCGTCGATATAATTGAAAGTTTCGCTCTGCATCAGTCCATGAGAGATACCTACGCTTCTCAATAATCGGCCAATAAGCCTCAAAGAAAGCATTGGCATTAGCTTGTTGAAAAGCAAACATTTCGTCCCATGTTTTTCCCGCTTGCGTGAGTTTCAATGCTTCAGCATTAGGATCTTCAGAGCGCCGCCCATGATCAGGCTTGATCAATAACCCAGGCTGCCCATCTTGATAATCATAAAAAAT
>DMFG01000040.1:774-6725 GCA_003450655.1 Coxiellaceae bacterium
CCATCTTGATAATCATAAAAAATACCACCAACACCACGGGTCTCTTGTCGATGGTGATTATAAAAATATTCATCACACCAGTATTTAAAGGCTGAATAGGCATTCTTGTCATGATGATCCAAAGTATTCTTTAACACCTGATGCCAATGGCGACAGTCTTCCATAAAAGGATAATATGGCGTTAAATCACAGCCGCCAGCAAACCACCAGATTGGCCCCGCTTCAAAATAACGATAATTCAGATGCACCGTAGGGCAAAAAGGACTACGAGGATGAATAATGAGTGACACACCCGCACCCCAAAAAGGGTGACCCTGGAGTTCTGGTTTATGCCCTAGTAATGAGGCAGGCGGTTGTTGCCCTTGAATGTATGAAAAGTTAACGCCGCCTTGCTCAATCAAATGACCGTTGGTCAGCACGCGAGTTCGCCCTTCACCCAAGCCTTCTTTTTGCCATGCATCCTCAACAAATCTTGCTTCACCTTCAAGTGTCTCTAACCCTTGCGTAAGACGATCCTGATAATCCTTAAGAAACCCAATAACTCGCTCGCGGGATTGGGTTGATGGAAGAGCAATGGCTGACATGAAATGAACCCAAGTGATTAAAATATGGGCTATATTACGCTTGCCTATAAAAGGATTCAAGAGGATTATTTGCTTTGTGACTCCTGGGAAAGCACCTTAACAATAGCAGCTCCAATAATAACCAATGCCAGTGCAATTAATAAGCACATTTCGATGGGATCGAAGACATAACGATCAGAAAACATCTCAAGGGAGAATGCCATCACTGGAATCAGCGGAGATAAAAAAGAAACAAACATAGGATCAACCCTTTCTATGCCTTTTTGCAATAAAAATAAAGGCAAAATGAAAGATAAAATCGCAACAGCTATCGCTATAGGAAAATAATCAATTATCATTGAGTGTACAAATGAAAATGAGGCTGGAAAAATACACAAAGCTAATCCAGCAACCAACCACAGGACATAAAAGCGTTGCGATAAAATTTCAGTTGTAGAGACACCTGCATGAGCTAATTGATGAGATAAGATGACTGTCCAAGCCGCAAAAAATGAAGAAAAAAACGCTATAATCATTCCCAATAAAATCTCACTAGAGTAATTACTGAGCGCAAGCTCGTGATAACTGATCATGAATAATAATCCTGCAATAGCGATAGTAAATAACAATTCCAGACACCTCGCTTTATTCCATGCAGAAGACGCTGAGGTGATAATAAATATAAACACTGGAAGGCCGCCAAGAAGAATGGCTGTAAAAACATCAGGATTGAGCGAGTCGAGCGCAAGAAAAGTTCCTATCCACATCATAGCTGTAGTCATGTTTAATAAAAAGATGCCTCGACTGTGATTAAGGTACACCTCTCTTAGACGTGAAATTCTCATTAATTGAAGACCATTAAACCAAATGATGGTCACTGTAATGGAAGAAAATGTGACCAGCAAAGGCCCATACGTTTGCTCGCTAGCTGATATAACTAAAGATGATAGAGCGGTCACCACGCAATAACCAATGACTGATGTGATTCCTATGATCGGCCTAGTCATGATCCTTTCTCTACATAGTTTACGAATTGGTGATCTCGTATAACATTAAAATCAGCGCGCAATTCCAGATAAGACGCATTATGAATCATTACAAAACCAGCAATATTCTCTTTAACAAACAAAAAACTTGTTTGTGACTCAAAATAATTCGCATCAAACGTATCCCCCGGCTTTATATACCAATCAATATTCCAATAACTAGAGAACTCAGGAATACTGAATGAATCCACAACACCGACTTGAACAGGTATAAATGCCCACGCATAATAATCACCACACCATTGCATATTAATATCAGGCTTAATGCCCAACTGACACTGCAAGTGCATTTGAGCAAAATCGATTTGGTATTGCTTTCGATATAAATCAACGATACGACCACCAGGCGCGCGAGCCGCTATTTCCACAAAAACAAGACGATCATCTGGGGTATGGAATAACTCCATATGAGTAGCACAATTCTCTGGCTTCATAGCCTGAATTACAGCTGAATTGGTTGATATAATACGTTTATACATTGGACTGTCAGGCGTGAGGATAATAGAACCAATAGGTCTCCCCGATAGAAATTGATCGCATGGCCATGCATATTCACACACACACTCGATAAGTATTTCACCTTCAAAAACCACACTATCGCAGTGGTACATTGTTCCTTGCAATAGTTCTTCGATTAAATAGCGCTGGTGATCACAATCTGATATCCACTGCCTGAGCTCAGACTCATTGCTTAATACCCCTGCTTTCATAGCACCAAACCCATCACAGGGCTTACAAAACAATGGGAAATTAGGCAGCTCCTCATGGATAGCAGTTAAAGCATCGTCTGCTGAAGAATAATCATTGGACGAATAATCCACATATCTGGCATAGTCAACTGAAGCGCCATAGAGGCTTTGTTTCATTAACGTTTTATTAGTAAATCGTTCTACATAGTCGACTTGATCACCTGACAAGCCCAACTCTTGTCTTACATGTGCTGCAAGCACTAATATATCTTCTTTATTGGGTAGCAAAATAACTTCTGAAGCACTCATAAAAGGTTTGATTGCTTGAGTCACAGACATCAATGTCAATTCTTTTAAAGGAATGATCTCATCAAAGTAACCTTGTGTGGCGATAGGCATCAAATTATACGTGTCGACCGGCAATACCAATACCCACTTAGCTTCATCGCGCTTTAAATTGACTACGTTAAATTCTGGTGTTGCAAATGAACAGAGCATAATGACTGTTTTCATGCCCCCTCCGTTTTTCTTAAGACACCTTCATATAATAGTAGAAAATAGAAAAAACCGCCCAACGCCATAAGTAACTGAATAAAAAATAAAAAATATCCACGCTTTCTTCTTAGATACCCTAAAACTGGTCACACCCCCGTACCAATTACACACAGTAAACCACTAGGAAAACACCACAATTGTGATAGAATGTCGCGCAATTATCGGATTAAATCCCTATTCAGTCAGGATCCCTCTCATGATTAATGTTAGCGCTTACGCCTTCACCCCACTCGAAGAAGACCGATTACCATCACTCAAGCAAGATATCTTAGCGCAAGCTAAAACACTCAACCTAAAAGGAACCATTCTTCTCAGCACAGAAGGTATCAATGCTTTTTTTTCTGGCGAGCCAGAGACTGTTGAGCAGTTTAAAACATTCTTATCGACTTACCCTGAATTTGCTACGCTTCCCTATAAAGACAGCCCATCAGATGAGCAACCCTTTTCTCGGATGCTGGTTCGAATCAAAAAAGAAATTATCAGTATGGGCGTAGACTCTGTTATTCCTCACGATCACACAGCGCCTTATATCACTGCAAAAGATCTTAAAGCGGCCTATGAGAGTGACGAACCCCCTATCGTACTCGATACACGTAATGATTATGAGATTCAACTGGGTAAATTTGATGATGCTTTAGAATTAGATATTAAAAGTTTTCGTGATTTCCCAGAAGCCATTCAACAACTTCCCGATGATTTGAAATCTAAAAAAATTGTAACATACTGCACTGGTGGTATTCGTTGTGAAAAAGCTGCTGAATTAATGCAACAAGCCGGATTTAACAATGTGTATCAATTAGAAGGCGGTGTCTTAAAATATTTTGAAGACTGTGGCGGCGACCATTATACGGGTGAATGCTTTGTGTTTGATAAGCGTGTTGGAGTGAATAGTGAACTTCATGAAACAGACACTAAACAGTGCTTTGCTTGTCGCATGCCACTAACGACAGCTGACCAGGCGAACTTTCCTACCTGCCCTCACTGCGGTGGAAATGCAGCGCTTGGCAAACGCGCCAGAGAGCGTCAAGATCAAGAGAACCGAACATGAGCCTTCCTATTTTATACAGCTTTGTGCGCTGCCCATATGCTATGCGAGCTCGCATGGCCTGCTGCAGAGCCAATACAGACATTGAAATACGTGAAGTCAACCTCAAGGATAAACCCGCTGAACTATTACAAGCGTCACCTAAAGGCACCGTCCCTGTCTTCATTCATCCGGATGGCCGAATAATCGATGAAAGTGCAGACATTGTGAAGGAGCAACTCGCTTCTATTGCCATCCCTTGTGACGACGCATTAGACCAAGCACTGATTGAAGCATTACATAAAGATTTTATACCGGCACTACAGCACTATAAATACTCTGACCGTTACCCTGACATTGACCACAACATCACAATACGCACCCTCAAAGAGTTTCTCATAAGGCTGAATGAACACCTTATCCAAAAAGGTCGAACGGAACAGTGGAACTATTTAGATATCATGCTGCTACCACTCGTTCGACAGTGCTTTTTAGTCGACCCTGATCTCTTCACGACTTGGAAGTACAATGCCATTGAGGGATGGATTCAATCCATTATCAACCATGAGGCATTTATCAACCTAATGAAAAAGAGAGATCCGTGGAATAAATAGTGAATGAATACAATAATGAAACCGTCATTAAAAAATAATTTTATATATACCAATAATATCATTCATAGGAAAACTGGCTCTCTGGTAACATAGATTTTTTTCATCCAACGCTCAACGTAGAAATAACCGTTATGACTCAAATTCACTTTGGACCATACAGTAAAACTGTTTATATTGAAAACAGAAGCGGCTGTAATAGAAGAAACAAACTAGAAATCAACACCCAGCATTACACACTTCCTGAAATTAATCAGCACACCCAGGAAATTAAAACTGCTCGCCTGGTCTATAATACCGGTTTCTTTATCGATACCGCGTGTTTTCAATCACTACTTCCAGCTGCTGATGATTGGCTCTCTGTAAGTGAGCAAGACATTGATACACACTTTCCTGTCCTCAATGAACATTTCCATCAATTCACCCTAGGAAAAAGCATGCAACGTTGGCATGATGAAATTCCTGGATTTGGACCCTGCCTGGCTTTCAACTGCCATCATCAACTAAACACAGAACTACAATTGGCCATTCAAGATTCACTGCTAGGTCATCGCATCAATCTCGACGGGCAAGCGTATCGATTGATCGATCGAGGAATGGGCTTTTACCTTGGACCCAAAGGCGAAGCAAAAAAGGAACAGCGCAGCTCCGTAGAAAGCTTTCCACCATCAAACCCATTAAGCCCAGAAAATCTCAAGACCTATACAAAAGAAATCAATCTAGACTTAAGATTTGCTTTGGGAAAAGAATATAAAAACGACGGTATTTTTCTTGATGAACGGTATTTTTATCATGGCAAACACCCCTTGGTAAGTGCATCACTTAACATCCATTTAAGCCCTAGTGACAATCACCCCGCTAGACTGATGCATTGGGACGAGATTTACAGTTCCATCACGGAGCACATTAAACCGTTCCAATGCTTTATTACAAGAAGCGTTTCATCCAATCACCTAACGACACCAGATCGTTTTGTTAATAATGGATACTGGTCCAAAGCCGATAAAGTGTTGCAAAGAACCTTTCAACCCACTCACAAACAGTTTGTAGAGAGAGTTATTTTAGAGAAAACACCGTCACAAGCCGGCCATAAAATTGAACAAACACATCCAGTAACAGAACAGTTTTCATTGAGCGAAAAACAGAGTAAACGTGAATCAGCATCCATAGAAAAAGAATCGCCGGGACGTATCCTAACTAGTAAAAATATCTTTTCAGTATTATCAACGGATAGTGATGATGAGAGTGAAACAGAAGCAGATCAAGATAAAGCATCTAATCTTGTTTCATAAATCAATATAATCATCACTGTTAATCAAAAACACTCATACACATACCTACAGGAATAGAGTGGTTATAGGCTTCATCAATATCAGTGATCTCGCTTCCCGTCGCAAAAATAGCTCTAAAGCTAGGTATGATTGGCAACTCCGCAGGGATAGCATCAACTACGGTATAAAGAA
>DMFG01000201.1 GCA_003450655.1 Coxiellaceae bacterium
AACCAATTTGTATATCCTTGACTTCAGAAATGATTTGTCCGCCAAATAATCCATGGGGGTTTTCGCCGACAGTGATACCATACTCACCATAACTGAAATCAAATTTTTCTGAACCTTGCTGCATATATCGAGGGTATTTCAGACTCATGTTACCTTTTGAACACCCCCACAAATGCTGACCTACGAATTGTCGGGCTAACATCCCACCATACTGCTGCATTGGATTAGTCAATACACTACGCTCGTTATGAGTCGTTAATGCATAATGTAACAACCCTATATCAATAAATGCTGTTCTAAAAACATCATCACTATTGATTGGGAGGAAAATTGTCTCTTGTTCCGCCGACACCGCATTAACCCGTGCAAACAAACCTGATTGAAAAACACGATTCAAAGATTGATTCAAAGTCTTTGAATCTAAGTGCTGACTAAGCTGACTCACATTTTGAATTTCATGCGATATTGCTTGTAACATCTTCAATAACAGTTGATCACTCTCTTCTCCAACAATATCTTGCATCATATTTGAGAACGTATCTCTTACTGACTGCCATAATTGATGTTGTTGCTCACGAACAGCGGCCCAAGACTGATTAGACTGCACATAGGTCGATACAATCGCCGGCATGCCTCCTAGCATCATGTATTCATTCATACGTGATAATAATTGCTCATGCTGTTCTTTTGTTATCTCAGACTCCCAACTGAAATCACTCAAACATTGAAAAAGATCTATTTCGCCGATAGCTAATAAAAACTCCTTAAATGTCATAGGATGCAAGTTCATATACGTTACGCGACCCACTGGGATATTAAAATCCACCGCTTGTTTCGCAAAATCCACAAACGTTCCACAGGCAATCACATGCAATTTTGGGAAAGCATCACGAAAATGCCCTAAGACCTCTATAGCTTTAGGACAACTTTGAACCTCGTCAAGAATTAGAAGTGTTTTCCCTGGAATAATTTTTCGACTACGGCGCGATTCTAATTTAGCTAAAACCAGTTTTGGGTTAGGCTCTTCAAAACAACGCTCTAAATCAGGATCCATGACAAAATTTAGGTGATAAGTATCATCAAAATGCGTATCGCCAAAATGCGCCAAACTTGTGGACTTTCCAACTTGACGCCACCCAGATAACAAAATAGGAGACCCAGCTTCCTTCACCCAGTCTTCCAACTGTGTCAGATAGTGACGAGGTAAAAATTTTTCAAATTTATAAGGTAATGCCGCCATGAGAAATCCCTTGCATGTTTGTAACCGACTTCCTTAAATTAATATTAATTTTTTGATAAGTAAACACTTAGAGTGACTTTACAAAAAATAATCTTTTCTTTTAAGAACACACAATGCTATTCAAACAAGTTTCACCTCGAATAAAATGTTTTCGGAAACAATTCAATCACATAAGTCTTTTCATCTGGCACAACTTTATCTATATTATCAAACGATCTTTAACTCCAGGACAAAACATTGAACAACACTTTACCAATACTCAAAACAATGGCTATGACGCTTTTATTTTGTCTCATTGCTATTACTGGCCGTATTATTCCCCACCCTTACAATATGACCCCCTTTCTAGCGTTACTCATACTAAGTCATCAATACCTACCACGACATCACGCTATCCTGTGCAGCCTCCTTGCTCTCTTCCTATCTGACTGCCTACTTGCACTATGGCAACCACATCCACTCTTTGGCAGCTGGGCTATCTTCACCTACAGCGGCTGGTTAATGATTGCCTGGTTTACTCAAAGGCTTACCGCAAACAAAAACTTTCCGTTAACCTGGGCTGGTATCGCATCGATTGGCTTCTGGATATGGACGAACTTTGGCACTTGGCTTTGCGGGGCACTCTATACTAAAACTTTCACAGGACTGATCACCTGCTACACCTTAGCATTGCCTTTTTTAGAACGCTCGCTGATCGGGGATCTCTTGTGGTTTACTATTCTATCTGCCGCACTTCAACGTTATCAACAATGTCGCCCAATAAATATCCCCCAGTAAACATTCCATGCAGGACGCTACATAATGATTTATTCCAACAGCTATCACACTCTCTTAGATCAACTCCAACATCGCATTCTATTACTAGATGGCGCTATGGGAACCATGATCCAACAATACAACCTTGATGAATCAGATTACCGAGCCACGCAATTCAACCAACACCCCACCAATGTCAAAGGCAATAATGACTTACTATCACTCACCCAACCTGACATTATCACGGAGATTCACAGACAATACCTTGCGGCTGGCGCAGATATTATCGAAACAAACACCTTCAATGCCACCCGAATCAGCATGGCTGACTATGCCATGGAACTTCAGGTCTATAACATCAACCATGAGTCCGCGAAACTCGCCACAGCTGCCGCTGAGCGCTTCTCAACTAAAGATCGCCCGCGATTTGTGGCAGGTGTTCTAGGCCCCACTAACAAAACAGCCACATTATCCCCTGATGTTAATGATCCGAGTTTCCGTGATATCACCTTCTCCACATTAGTGGATAATTACCGTGAAGCCATTCAAGGTTTGTGTGATGGCGGAGCAGACATATTATTAGTTGTGACCATTTTTGACACCCTAAATTGCAAAGCAGCACTTTTTGCTATTCAGCAACATTTTGAAACCACGCAAACCATCATGCCGGTTATGATATCTGGCACCATCACTGATGCGAGCGGACGAACCTTATCAGGACAAAACGTTGCTGCATTCTGGAACTCTGTCAAACATGTCCAACCGATTTCTGTTGGTTTAAACTGTGCACTTGGCGCAGAACAACTCTATACCTATATTTCAGAACTCTCTCGCATTGCAAACACACATGTCAGTGCACACCCCAATGCAGGCTTACCGAATGAACTGGGGGAATATGACCAAACTCCCGACCAAATGGCAGCCCTTGTCTCAGCTTATGCGAAAGATAACTTAGTCAACATTGTTGGCGGATGCTGTGGAAGCACACCCGCTCATATCAAAGCCATAGCGGATACTATGGCGACATATACTCCTCGAGTTATCCCAAATATTCCAAAAGCCTGTCGACTGAGCGGACTAGAACCTCTAACGATCGACAAACAATCTTTATTCATCAATATTGGCGAGCGCACTAATGTCACGGGTTCTAAAAAATTCGCACGACTGGTAAAAGAAAAACACTATCAAGAAGCCGTTGAAGTAGCACGCCAACAAGTGATGCTAGGCGCCCAAATGATCGACATCAATATGGATGAAGCCTTACTCGACTCTAAAGCCGAAATGGTTCATCTACTTAATCTTATTGCTATGGAACCGGATATCACGCGAGTTCCTATCGTACTAGACTCGTCTAAATGGGAGATCATTGAAGCTGGACTACAGTGTATCCAAGGTAAAGGTATTGTTAATTCGATCAGCCTAAAGGAAGGTGAATCAGACTTTATTGAAAAAGCTAAACTCGTCAAATACTACGGCGCCGCCGTGATTGTCATGGCTTTTGACGAAGAAGGACAAGCCGATACTGCGGATCGAAAAATTGCCT
>DMFG01000217.1 GCA_003450655.1 Coxiellaceae bacterium
GTTAAAGCAAAAGCAGATGGTGATGATGAGGCTATGGGTTTCGATGAAGACTATATTACAGCTCTGGAGTATGGGTTGCCGCCAACGGCAGGTGAGGGGATTGGTATTGATCGTTTGGTGATGTTGTTTACCGATTCGCCTTCTATTCGTGATGTCATATTATTTCCTTTGTTGCGCGCAAAACCCTCTCAGTCCGAATAGCTAAGAGGGGTGGGTGAAATATCCACCTAGGGTATTGGCTATCTGTAATGTCGATGAGTCGCTTATTTTTTTATTGATCATTTTATGTTGATAGAGATTGGTCCAGTAGAATTTCAGCAATTACTATGCTCTATAATATTTTTGTAAGCATGCAATGATAAAAAATTTTATATTAGAGTTTAGTAAGAGTTGTTTGATTGGCGGATTCCATCCTGTATTGTAGAGCCTTACGATTGGAAATTATGATGTAAGGACTGATATGAAAGCTTGGGTGTGTGATCGTGTTGGTGCAATTGATCACTGTCATCAGGTAGAAGTGTCAACACCGTCTCCGAAAAGCCATCAAATATTAATCGAGGTGCATGCTGCAGCATTGAATTTTCCAGATGTATTAAAAGTGTTGGGAAAACATCAATTATCCATGACACCCCCATTTATCTTGGGTCAAGAGGGTTCGGGGGTTGTGAAAGAGGTTGGTTCGAGTGTGGTTGGCTTTAAGCCTGGTGATAGGGTGATGTTTTTATGTTTAAGTTCGCTCGGAGCATTGGCTGACTTTATAGCTATCGATGCTCATCAAGTCACAAAGATTCCTGATTCTATGTCCTTTGAGTTAGCCTGTTGTCTTCCATTAACTTTTGGTACCGCGTATTTAGCGTGTATAGTCCATGCAAACATTAGAGCCTCCGATGAGATCCTTATCCTGGGTGCTGCAGGTAGTCTGGGATTAGCTAGTATGACTTTGGCTAAACAAATCGGTTGTCGTGTTGTGTGCGCTGTATCCAGTGTTGAACGTGCACGGTTCTGTCGTTCACGTGGTGCTGATGAGGTGGTGATTTATGAAGGTGCTATTGAAACTCTTGAGGCCTGAAAGCGATTAACTCATGAGTGTGTTTCAGTCAGTAAGCGTGGAGGATTTGATGTGGTCCTGGATCCTGTTGGGGGTGGTTACACCGAGGCTGCATTGCGATCTATATTGCCTCAAGGGCGCTATATTATTCTAGGTTTTGCTGCCGGTCATATTCCATCCATTGCTATGAATTTAGTGTTGTTGAAGGAATGTTCCATTCATGGTGTTTTTATCACTAATTATTATCGGCGATACCCTGATGCGCTTTCACAGCATCAAAGGGAGCTGATTCAATTATTGAGTGCATCACAACGGTATGAATTCCATCCTGAGCAATGTCCTCGGTCTGATGTAAAGTTAGCATTAACCGCCATTAAAAATAGGCAAATGATTGGTAAGGTCATAGTGGTTATGTGACCTTTTCAATCGTATCGTGGCTGAGTTGCGTAGTATTGTTCAACATCTGTGACTAGATGGTCGGGTATTACTGCCAACAGTTGATAGGTATTATCAGAGAGCGTGGCAACACTCATAATAATGCCTGCTTCACGGTCATCTGGAAGGCGCAGTGGGTCTCCTGCAAGAGGTGGGGTTTGCGCGTTTAACGTTAGCGTGTGAAGGTGCCGTTTTAGCTTGCCTAAATGTTGGGTGCGCGCAATCACTTCCTGCCCAACAAAACAGCCTTTGGTAAAACTCACAGCTCCTAGTTTTTCAAGATTTAGCATTTGCGGTAGGCATTTTTCACTGGTATCGGGTTCGATGAGTGTAATTTGTTGTTCGATCAACCACCGTTGCCATTGGTCGGCATGACATTCGGAAACACCTTGTGCTAAGTAGGCGCTTTCAAAGCTCGTCGTGTGTTCATCAGGGATGATGGAAAACTGGAATGGGCTGTTCTTGCTGAGTGAGAATTGCAGTGATGTTTGTTCCATGTCTGAGGAAAGGTTAATCGGTTGTGTGCTGCAATAATAGTGACAATGGGGTTCTGTGACACTTAACGTAACCTTCGAAAAGGGTGCGTAGCGGCCTAGGATATTTGTCAATGTTGGGATGTTCGATTTGGGTAAGAGTAAGCCGTATTTTTCCTGCCAAAAGAGCAAGAAAAAGGTTGCAATCACTCGTCCTTTGGGGTCACAATACGCGCCCAATGTCGCCTGGCCATTGGACAATTGACTAACATCACAGCTTAACTGACCTTGTAGGAAACTCTCAGTCTGATCGCCCGATAGGCTGACCCAACCCAAATGATTTGGCTTACACACGAATGGAACACTCTCTTGTGGGGTGTGATCATTGCCTGTGGTTTGATGGTTCTGTGAGTGAGGGTGTTTGGAAGTAGTCATAGCGATATGCTAGCGATTTTTCCAAAGATGTAAAGTAGGCGGTGGGATATTTTATTAAATAGCTGAAAAAGCAAAAAAGATCAAAAATTGGTTGATTTTTGATCATATGTGGGTAAGATGTGCAAAGTTTTACACTTTGGTGTGTTTGTGACCAGTAGTTGAGAGGGTCTAAGTCATGAGAGAAACAACTATTTCTGTCAAAAAAAATGGTGTTTTTTCACGTCGTAGTCGAGGTGCGCTACCTCCTGGCCAGCGTTTTTCTCATAATACCCGCGCTTGGATGGTCTGGATTGTATCGTTAGCCTTTGTTTTGTTTCAATTTTTTCTTCAGTTATCATTTGGTGAAATGGTGGGCGCGGTCATGAGTAGTTATAAGCTTGGTGCTACTGAAGGTAGTGTCTTAGCGAGCAGTTACTACTTTGTTTATGTTTTATTGCAAATGCCTGCTGGGATGTTGATTGATCGTTATGGTCCACGACGTGTTCTTTCAATAGGTGCTCTGGTAGTGGTTGTCGGTTGTCTGATGTTCGCTGAGGCGCCTAGTTTTCTCGTGGCTATGTTGGGACGTCTTCTTATGGGTACGGGAGCTGCTTTTGCTTTTGTTGGTTCGCTCAATTTGGTATCTATGTGGTTCCCAGCTAATCGTTTTGGTGTGATGGCCGCTTTAGCTGAAACAACAGGCATGTTGGGTAGCATTATCGGAACGATTTTATTAGCCATGTTTGTTCACCAGGTGGGTTGGCGCGATTGTATGGTGTTCTCTGCTGGATTAAGTTTCGTGCTGGCTGTGTTGTTATGGTGGGTGGTTCGTGACACTCCTGACAATGTTACGCTCATTACACAGCGTTCATTCAGTGCCTGGTGGGTAGATGTTAGGTCATTGTTTAAAAATAAAATTGCTTGGTTAAATGGCGTTTACACGGGCTTACTGTTTCTAATGATTACAGTGTTTGTCGCCTTGTGGAGTGTGCCTTTTTTGCAGGTGGCCTATCATATGAGTTTGGTGCAAGCTACCTTGGTGAGTGATGTTGTATTTGTGGGTGCAGCCATCGGTAATCCGCTGATTGGTTGGATAGACGCACGCATTGCCAATCGCCGCTATATTTTGGTGACTTTTCCATTAATCTCAGCAGTGTTGTTGGCTATTTTGATGTTTTCACCGCAATTGCCTGTGTGGGAAGTTGTACTGCTGATGTTTGTGTTTGGACTTTTGGTGTCTTCCTATATATTGCCTTATGTGATTGGTAATGAGTTGGCACCACATGGTGCACGCACGACCAGTTTGGGGTTTGTGAATACATTATCAGTGGGGTCGGCACCTATTATTGGGCCGCTGATTGGCTGGGTATTAGATAACCCAGTGACATTCGGGGCCCATCATTCAGTGGTAGCAGGTTCCTTAGGGGCTTATCAGCAATCTTTTACTGTATTTTTAGGGTGTTTGTTGCTTGGTAGCGTGATTGGTTGTTATTTACCAAAACGTCCTGTGCTTGTTGAAGGGGGAGAGCTTGTGGCTCAAGATCAAGAGGCTGATCATGAAGGGCTGGATGAGTTGGATCGGATTATCTAACTAACTGATAATAAGCTATAAAAAAAGCTAGTGCGGTGACCCGGACTAGCTTTTTTTAAATCGGTTAAGATTATTTCTTAATTTTTTCTTTAATGCGTGCTTTACGTCCAGTGAGGTTGCGTAAGTAATACAGTTTAGCGCGACGTACATCACCACGACGTTTGATAGTAATACTATCAATCAGTGGGCTGTAAGTTTGGAAAACGCGCTCAACTCCGACATTATGGGAGATTTTGCGTACTGTGAAGGCAGAATTAATGCCACGATTGCGAATAGCAATCACTACGCCTTCAAAGGCTTGTAAACGTTGGCGATTACCCTCTTTCACTTTAACTTGGACAACCACTGTGTCACCAGGGCGAAAGTCAGGTATGGTTTTGTCGTTGATCTGTTCAGATTCAATGGATGTAATAATATTGCTCATGAATTGTGTCTCTCTCGTTACTCTGTGACAGGGGGTGAATCTAGCTCATCTTGAACCTGTCGTAAAATGTCCTGCTCAGCAGACGTTAGGATGCGTCTTTTTAACAGATCTTTGCGCTTTTGCCAAGTGTTTCGTAATACAGATCGTAGTCGCCACTGCTCAATCGCTGCATGATGACCTGTGAGAAGGGTTTCAGGTACATCGTAGCCATCGATACTAGGTGGTCTCGTGTAGTGATCATGATCTAAAAAGGGCTGGAAGGAGTCTTGTTGATTGGATTGCGCATCACCCAGGGTGCCAGGAAGCATGCGGGTAATCGCATCGATCAGGACCATAGCAGGGAGCTCTCCGCCACTTAAGACATAATCACCAATGGATATTTCTTGATCAACATGATGGTCAATCACGCGTTGGTCAATACCTTCGTATCGCCCTGCTAGCAGAATAAGCTCATGGTGTTGGCTGAGTGTGTCAACCATGGTTTGAGTTAAGGGCTTGCCCTGGGGGGAGAGATAAATCACAGGTGCTTTTGATGATCCTTCGGTGTGTTGTTTGGCAGATTGAATGGCATTAACCAGTGGCTGGTATTGCATCACCATGCCGGGACCTCCGCCATAAGGGCGATCATCAACGGTTCGGTGTAGGTCTGAAGTAAAGTCCCTAGGGTTGATGGTGTTGATACTGATGTTTTGGTTATGGAGTGCGCGCCCAATGACGCCATAGTCTAATGTGCGAATAATCTCTGGGAATAGGCTGATTAAGTGAAATTGCATAGGCTTTTGCTTCAAAAGTTAGGGTCCCATTGGACGGTAATGAGTTGATTGGATAAGTCGATGTGTTGGATGGTGTCGTCTGTATAGGGGATGAGATGGCGTTGGTCGTCACCTTGGATAATCAGAACATCATTGGCGCCGGTTTCAAGCAGTTGTGTGACAACGCCTAGGGCATCGCCTTCAGTAGTGACGACTTGGCAGTTAATCAAGTCATTCCAGTAGAATTCATCTTCCGGTAGTTTTGGTAGTTCATGCTGATGGATGGCAATGAGGGTGTTGGTCCATTGTTTGGCTATTTCTGGTGAGTCGCAGTTGGAAAGTTTGGCCAGCAGTTTGTTGCCTTGAGTTTTTGTCTCTTCAGGTGTCAATGTTGACCAGGATTGGCCACGTTTAACTTGCCATGTTGCGTAGCTGAGGATATTAGCAGGTGGTGATGTATGAGAGGTGATTCGAAGCCAACCATGGATGCCTTGTGGGGCTCCAATACGCCCCAGGATAATGCGTTGGGTCATGATGGTTGGCTCTGAATGGGATATTAGGCAGCGTCGCTAACGTCGTCAGCGTCATTGTCAGATGCTGCGGCAGCAGCACTTTTAGCAGTGGCTTTAGCAGATACTTCCATTTGGACTTGCTTGTATTCAGCCATAGGGATAGCTGAAGGACGTGCGCCTTTTTTGTGTTCTTTTATTAGGTTGTTGATGCGGTCAGTGGGTTGAGCGCCTTGCTTGACCCAGTGGTCAATACGTTCTTGATTGAGTTCTAGGCGAGTTTCACTGCCACGAGCAGTTGGGTTGAAGTAGCCCAATTGTTCAATGTAACGGCCATCGCGCGAATAGCGAGAATCAGCAGCAACAATATGATAAAAAGGATTTTTTTTCGCTCCCTTGCGAGCTAAACGAATAACGACCATGATATTTTCTTGCCTCATTTAATCTGTGGTTTTCGGTGCACCGAGTGCTAAGTTGCGCCATTCTACGCATATTTTATTCATATTGGAAGGATTATTCGGCCCTGTATTGCATATCGTGTTATCCCATAGGGGGAAGTTTGTCGATCATGTCAGGTGGTAGTTGTCCTTCAAGTTGTTTTAGGCGTTTTTGCATTTTATTGCCTTTGAAGCGTTTGATCATTTTTTGCATTTGGGTGAATTGTTTACTGAGTTTGTTGATGTCTTGTAGTGTGGTGCCAGAACCAGCCGCAATGCGTTTTTTTCGGGAGCCATTTAAAACGGCGGGAAAGCTTCTTTCTTGAGGTGTCATGGATTGAATAATCGCTTCCATTTTATTGAGTAGCTTGTCATCCATCATGTCTTTCGCCGCTTGAGGCATTTTTCCCATGCCAGGCAATTTACCCATCATGGATTGCATGCCGCCCATTTTTTTCATTTGAGCGAGTTGAGCTAGAAAGTCATTAAAGTCAAAGCGCTTGCCTTTTTGTAGTTTCTTAGCAAGCTTGTCAGCTTCTTTTTTGTCGACTTTAGATTCAGCTTCTTCAACTAAAGAAACAATATCACCCAT
>DMFG01000192.1:0-950 GCA_003450655.1 Coxiellaceae bacterium
GTTGTCAATAGTGCGCCTGCTGTTTTTGGAGATAGAGTTATATTTGAGTCCTTGAGAGATGAGGGTAAACGTTTTAATCCAAAAACAATGCTTTGTCACCCGTAGGAATAAAAGTAAGAAAAAATGAATCTTTATAATTAACTTTTTTCAAGAGAGGACAATAGTATGAAAGCCATGTTTAAAACAATCACAGCGTTGCTAGGTCTTAGTTTTTGTTGTTCGATACCATTTACGTTATTAGCTAGTCAATCACTAATCTTATGTCCTAGCGCAGCAAAAACTGAAGCTGTTAAAAAGAACTCACTGGAATTTGTATATTGCGGGGCTGCGAGTTGCAAAATTATGCGTGGAAATAAAAAAGCAAAGTGTAAAAACTGCAAAATAATGAGAGGAGAAAATGCAGGCACAAAAACATGCGCACAACGAGCGGCAAAAAATATAGGTACACGAACCGTTTATACTTCTAGCTTTACACTTAGGAAAACTATTGAGCCTGGTGTTGAAAGATGGCCTCTCGTTGTATGCGATACAAAGACAGGGAATGCTGATTCCAAATATGCTGACTGCCTGAATGCCCGATGCTCTAAGGATAAAAGTGGAGATTTTGTATGCATCTGCAAGGTTGAAGAAAGCAAAAATAAATGGGTTGGGCAAGTAGAGAAATGCACTGATAAATCAATCACTGAGGCTTGCATTTCTGGCGATCCTAATCATATAGTGAATGGCGCACCATATGCACCTTTAGCACCGCTCATAAAAAAACTTCAACAAGCGAAAGACGGTAATCGACTTATCTGTAATACAACAGATTCCGCGCCTTAACCACCGTTAGTAGGGGAAGGTAAATATATTGATGACCCTGTGTTTCTTCACGGGGTCAATATTTTAAGGAGTTGATGATAAGCGTCAATTAAACCCCTCCTTCAAAATCCCAAGTTATTCCTGCATGC
>DMFG01000192.1:1248-8069 GCA_003450655.1 Coxiellaceae bacterium
TCCCAAGTTATTCCTGCATGCTTGCGATCTCACTTAAACAGGAGCTAAACTCAATGGCCGAATCCAAATTGACCATTAAAACAGCAAGGAAAACAAGCAGCAGCAATTACAGCGCAGCATGTCTATCCAGTTACAACAAAGACAACAATCCTTGCAACACATACAGACCGCATTAAAAGCCCATTCACCACAACAACACATCGTAAATCAAAAAAACACACTGCATACACTGTAAGCGACCTTATAACTTGTTTCGGACGCTTACTTTCATTCTAACCATACGAGCACCTTCTATTAATGTCACTCTGCCTTACTGGATAGTCTTTCATTATGATATTTTTTTAAGCTAGAGTTTTTTTAACTTATTGCCTGAGACTTTTTAATTTTGTTATTAATTTACTTCACTATTTTTTGATATATTTTTATTAGAAATACGATTACTCGAATCTAAACACTGCTCTAGTGAAGATCATCATATTTACCTGCAAAGACAGCGCTATCGACAATGTAGCTTATGGCAAAGTCAGTATGTATATCTATACTGTCCAAATTACCCAGAAGCATGAATGAGGTAGTAGCTAACGCTTTCTATGATACTCTTTTGAAAATACCAAGTCCCAGTAACTCCTCCTTGGAATACCTATTGCGTTTTTTTATTCGTCCAACTCAACCTTACCGAGACCTCAATCACTTTTACCAGATACCTTGGAATTTTTTCTAGCTTTTTGTATTCATTGCCAGCTTGATAAGCAATCACAGGACATGCATTTTTTCCATAAATTATGTTCTCTGCAATTTTCATACTTTTCTTTTTTATGATCTTGACACACAACCTTATTAGGACCATTGCATTTTATGTTCTTTACTTATAATGGACAATTAACAAACTTGAAATTTCTACACGCCTTACTGCTTTGTTTTTCGCATTTCTTTTGTTCTTTAATAGTGTCCACACCCTTAGATACTGCATTGCTTTGACCGACAGCAACAAAACCACCAAGGAATAAACCTATTGTGAATAATGCTGTTATTAGTATTTTCATTTTTTTAACCTTTTTTCTCATTACGCTTAAATTATAGTATATGGATGAATACTATTACTAATATTCTACTTAACTCCCTGATTTTTCAGATTTATTTTTTTATTTCTCCTATATCGGGCTTTATTATAAGTTTTAAGATGATCGAACGTTATTGATGATTTTTTTATTACTTTATCTTTTTTTGTAATTCGTATTATTCACACTCAGATATTGTTTGGCAGGCCAATTGAATACTCTATCCAAAGTCTTTCAGTCTTTTTCAATCACGCACCTGTCCTTGTAACTTCTTGTTTATACTACAAATAAGCATGTCTTTTTATTATTAACTATAATAAAAGGGTGTCATACAAAGGAGACTTAATTATGATTAAGACCATCAAAATATTCATACTGGCTACAGCTTTATTGACACTAGCGCCATACACTTATGCAGATTACCCACAGTACCCTCAATGCTATCAAGATTGTAAAAAATGGGGCATTAAGCTACTAGGTCATGAACCGACTGATGAGCTATGTTTTAATCAGTGTAGTATTGATTGCAGCCAAGGTCATCAAGGCTGCATTAAGTTATGCCACAAGATCAAAAGAGAGCACCCAATGTTATGGTTTGTTAACTGTAAGAATGGCTGTCAGAAAGCTTGTGTGGCGGTCGATTAAGCCGTTAATGATACAGTGCCTAAATATGATTGATGCAATAAACAGGCCATATCCTTGACCTTATCTTGCTGAACCACCCAGGTCATTCTTGTATCGCTAGATGTAAACCAGCGAATGGTTACACCTAACTGACTCGCTGCAGAAAGGATATCCGTTGCTACTGAAGGCTGTGTCATTAATTGTTTTCCTATTAATGAGACCTTAGCTAAGGCTTGCTGACTCTCCACACTTCGACAATTAAAATCACCGCACAGACGTTCTGCTATTACCAGTGTTTGTTCATAATCATCATGATGAACTGTAAAATTTAAATCTGAACAGTGCGCATCGCCTTGGTGACTTTGTATAATCAAATCAATGTCGATCATTGCATTACGCATCATCTGACGTAATGTAACTACGAGAGCATCCCAATCTATCAACCCTGTCAATGTAAATTGCACTTGATTGGATTGACAGGCAACGCCTACCCATGGTGAAGGATTATGAGCATCACGCGTCACTAACGTTCCTTCATCTGGATCAAACGTGGAAGCAATCCGTAAAGGGATATGATGCTGATAACAATAATCTAATGCTTGTTGCTGCATCACCCTTGCACCCAACTGTGCCATTTGTTGCATGTCTGTCAGTGAAATTTGCGTTAATCGTCGTGCTGTTGGCACCACTTTAGGGTCGGCAGAATACACACCATTAACATCGGTATAAATGTAACACGCTTCTGCCTGTAGCACGCCTGCTAAAACCACCGCCGACATATCGGATCCACCACGGCCTAATGTCGTGATATCCCCTGCCAGGTTTTCGCCTTGAAAACCAGTCACCACAACCACCTGACCTGCCTCTAAATGTGACTGAATACGCTTAGGATCCACTGACTCAATGTGTGCTTTATTATGTAAGGCATTGGTACGAATACCGGCTTGAAATCCCGTGAGTGACACAGCGGGTATTGACTGCTCTATCAATAAAAGACTTAACAATGCTGCACTGGCTTGCTCAGCTGAAGCCAACAAAGCATCGTATTCACGAGGACTAGGCAATGCTGATATTGCACGGGCTGATTGCACCAAAGCATCCGTATGCCCAGCTGATGCAGAAACAACAATCACTAATTGCTGACCAGACCGATGTGCTTGTGCAATGACTTTCGTTACGGCTTTAAGACAGGAAAGATCAGCTAACGACGAACCACCGAATTTTTTAACCAGCAATGACATATGCCATATTCCTTAGTCTTCAAGCACCCTACCAGCTTGACATTGCTGCTCAACCCAAGTCGTCACTGATTGCAATGCTGTGTTCAAATGTTCTGGTTGATCACCACCACCTTGAGCAAAATCAGGTCGCCCACCACCTTTACCGCCGACTTGTTGAGCGACATGTTTCAATAAATCGCCTGCTTTAAAAGTCTTTGTTAGGTCTTGGCTCACGCCAGCCACAATATGAATTTTACCATCAACGACTAAGGCCAAAACAATCGCATATGTTGAAAAACGTGAACGGAACTGATCGAGCAAATCACGTAAAGCACTACGATCAATATCACACACCACCTGCGACAACACCTGTACGTTAGAGAGACTGACCGCTTGCGAAGATAACGCATCAACCTGCTGTCCCAATGAAGCACGCTGTAACTCATGAATAGTACGCTGCTGCTGCTTTTGATTCATTAACACCTGACTCACTTTAGCGACTAACTCTAATTCAGGCACACTTAGTTCCTGCGATAGATGCCTCATTGTCCTTCGTTTGGCTTGCACCCACTCCAATGCATAGCGCCCCGTTAGTGCTTCGATTCGTCTGACACCTGAAGCTGTAGCTGCCTCGCTAATGATGACAAAAAGCCCAATATCACCAGTACGCTCTACGTGTGTTCCACCACATAATTCTTTAGAGCCTTCACCCATCGTTATGACGCGGACATCATCATCATATTTCTCACCGAATAAAGCCATGGCACCTGCTGACTGTGCATCTTCCATTGACATAACGGACTGCTCAACCACATGATTAGCACGAATCATGGCATTAACCTGATCTTCGACCTGCTGCCACTCCCCTGCAGTTAATGCTTTAGGGTGTGAAAAATCAAAACGCAATCGATCTACCTCGACTAATGATCCTTTTTGAAAAACATGCTCGCCTAACTGATCACGTAAGGCTGCATGCAATAAATGGGTTGCCGAATGGTTAAGCTTTATATCTTCTCGCTGCTCATCAACACAAGCTTCTAACGTCATAGCTGTATGCATCGTACCCATGAGCATACGACCAATGTGCAAAATGGCTTTACCATGTTGTTGCGTATTCAGTACTTGAAACTTCATCCCAGGTGCCGTTAAAACACCGCTATCACCAACTTGACCACCTGACTCTGCATAGAATGGCGACTGATCTAAAATCACAATAGCTTCTTCACCTTCGTGTAATTCATTAACCGGCAAGTGATCATGTAATAATGTGGTCACTGTAGCTGAAGAAACTCGGTGATCATATCCTATAAAAGTTGTTTCATCGGCAATGTGCACATGCTTCATATCACCAGCGGTAAACTGCTGCGCTGCTTGTGACTGTCGTCGCTGCACTGCCATTGCACGCTCAAAACCAGCTTCATCGATTAACAGATTACGCTCTCTTGCCATATCAGCTGTCAAATCAGGAGGGAAGCCATAAGTATCATACAGACTAAAGACAACATCACCTGGCACCACATTACCTTCTAAATGAGCAATCGCTTGCTCAAATAACTTCACACCCGTTGCTAAGGTTTTAGCAAAGCTTCGCTCTTCTCGCTCCAACGTTTGTTCAATTAACGATTGGGTTTTACGTAATTCAGGGAAAGCTGCGCCCATCACAGAAACTAAGGTTGGCACTAACTTATAAAAGAAAACTTTATTAACACCTAGCTTATAACCATGACGAATAGCTCGACGAATAATACGTCGCAACACATAACCACGCCCTTCGTTTGAAGGCATCACACCATCCGCAATCAAAAAGGCACTCGAACGAATATGGTCTACCACCACTCGCAATGATTTATTAGATAAATTCGGACAGTCTAACAACTCACCCGCTTTTTTGAGTAATTTTGCAAAAACATCGGTATCAAAGTTATCAGTGACACCTTGCATAACCGCAGCAATACGCTCCAAACCCATACCCGTATCAACACAAGGTTTTGGTAAGGGTGTCTTCACACCTTGCGCATCACGATTAAATTGCATGAATACCAAATTCCAAATCTCAACGTAACGATCACCATCTTCATCAGGAGAACCTGGAGGACCACCAGGAATATGATCACCATGATCATAAAAGATTTCTGTACAAGGACCACAAGGACCCACCTCACCCATCGACCAAAAGTTATCTTTATCACCACATCGAGAAAAACGCTCACGACTAACTTCTAGTTCTTCTAGCCAAATAGCCTCACTTTCACGGTCACCTTCATACACCGATACCCATAATTTATTCTCAGGAATACCCAAAACGACCGTTAGGAAATCCCAGGCAAACTCAATCGCTTCACGTTTGAAATAGGCACCAAAACTAAAGTTACCTAACATTTCAAAAAACGTATGATGACGTGCGGTATAACCCACGTTTTCCAAGTCATTATGTTTACCACCTGCGCGCACACAACGCTGTGACGACGTGGCTCTGTCATAATCACGCTGATCAATACCTAAAAAGACATCTTTAAAAGGTACCATACCAGCATTAGTAAATAATAACGTTGGATCGTTGGCTGGCACTAAAGAGGCACTCTTCACCACACGGTGACCTTTCTCTTCAAAATACGTTAAAAAAGCCTCTCTAAGGGCTTCACTACTCCAATGCTTCATGGGTTAATACTCTTTGTCTATTGATGTTGGAATGCCGTTTTTCATCCAGTCACTCACATGTTCCGGCTCAAAACCACGTGATAATAAATAGCGTCGCTGTTTAGCTTGATCAGTTAACGAGGTCATTGATACGTCGTATTTTTTATGCCATATCCGTTTGATGATCTCTTGCCAACAATCAATCACTCGAATCGCATCGGCAATCACAGATGCATTAACGCGTCGCTGTTGTAACTGCTGGGTGATATACCGAGGTCCATAGCCTGACTCAGACTTTGACGTGACATAGCTTTCAGCAAAGCGAACATCACACTGCAGGTTTTCTTCTTGAAGCAACTGCAGTGCTTGTTCAACATCTTCAGGATTATAGTCATGCCGTGCTAATTTGCAATGCAACTCATACCGTGAGTGTTCTCGATAGGAGAGAAAATTCATTGCACGCTCACGAACGGATATCATGACATTACCTAACGCTTATTCTACCGCTTCAGCTTCCTTTGAAGTGGCTGACTCTGTTTGTAATAACTTTTGTCGTAATAATGTATCTAACTCATCAAACAACTCTGGATGCTCTTTCAAATAACGACGCACATTATCTTTACCTTGACCAATACGATCGCCATTATAGCTGTACCAAGCCCCTGCTTTATCAACCAGGCCTTCTGAAACCGCTAAATCAATGATTTCGCCTTCACGCGAAATACCTTCACCGTATAAAATATCAAAGTTCACTTGTTTGAAAGGTGGCGCCAATTTATTTTTGACCACTTTAACGCGTGTTTCATTACCGAGTATTTCATCACCCTTTTTAATCATACCGGTTTTACGAATATCTAAACGTACTGATGAGTAGAATTTCAGCGCATTACCACCTGTTGTGGTTTCAGGGTTACCGAACATCACACCAATTTTCATACGAATTTGGTTAATAAAAATCACTAACGTGTTCGACTTTTTGATGTTACCTGTAAGCTTACGTAGTGCTTGTGACATTAAACGTGCTTGCAGCCCCATGTGCGAGTCGCCCATATCCCCTTCAATTTCAGCTTTTGGCGTTAATGCCGCAACAGAATCGATGACAATCAAATCCACTGCACTGGAGCGCACCAACATGTCAGTGATTTCTAAACCTTGCTCGCCAGTATCAGGCTGAGAGACCAATAACTCTTCCACATTAACACCGAGTTTTTCTGCATAAACAGGATCCAGTGCATGCTCAGCATCAACAAATGCAGCAGTTCCACCTGCACGCTGACAAGAG
>DMFG01000004.1 GCA_003450655.1 Coxiellaceae bacterium
GTTGTTCCATTAATTTGACCAGCAAAAAAGAGCCCTGGAACACATTGAGTCTCCAACGTATGCTTTAAATCACGCGGATCAAAAAAGTCATACTCAATCGCATACCCTGGTCGTGTGATATGACACTGCTCTAATCCAACAATTGTTCGCAACATAGCCTGCTGAGCTGAAAACGGTAGACTGGTGGAAATACCGTTTGGGTACACTTCATAAGTTTCCAAACCTTCGGGCTCTAAAAAAATCTGATGCGCCGAGCGTTCTGCAAATCGCACCACTTTATCCTCAATCGATGGGCAATACCGCGGACCTACACCCTCAATCTTCCCTGAATACATCGCTGATTGATGCAATGACTGACGAATCACGTCATGGGTCGACTCATTCGTGTGCGTAATATAGCAAGACACCTGCCTAGGATGATCAGCAACATCACCCCAATAAGACATCACTGGCAAAGGCGAATCGCCTGGCTGTTCTTGTAACTGAGAAAAATCAATCGTTCGACTATCAATTCTCGGGGGTGTTCCTGTTTTTAATCGTGCCACACGAAAAGGCAATTGCCTTAGTCTCTCAGCCAAGGCCACAGAGGGCGCGTCACCCATTCGACCACCAGACTGCTGTTTTTGCCCAACATGAATCTGACCAGCAAGAAACGTACCAACAGTTAATACGACAGTTTTCGCTCTAAATGACAAGCCCATTTGTGTGACAACACCACACACCTGCCCCTGCTCAATGATCAAATCATCAACACCTTGTTGAAATAATTGCAGATTTGGCTGTTGCTCTAACGCCTTACGCACATAGGCTTTATACAGAGCACGATCAGCTTGAGCACGAGTAGCACGAACGGCAGCCCCCTTGCGGGCATTTAAAACACGAAATTGAATACCAGCATGATCAGCAGCTCGGGCCATTACACCACCCATAGCATCAATTTCTTTTACCAAATGACTTTTACCGATCCCCCCAATCGCGGGATTGCAGGACATCTGCCCCAAAGTTTCAATATTATGAGTTAAGAGTAAAGTGCGCGCCCCCATTCGAGCCGCAACAAGTGCCGCCTCAGTACCAGCATGACCACCCCCCACTACGATGACATCCCATAAAGAAACTTGCTGAGCCACACTTCACCTCTAAATCTGACAAAAAAAAGAACAGCGATTCTAGCACGCCTTTTTCACGAAAAACAAGGTAATATAATGGCTACCAGACATGCCACCAAGGCCGTTTAGGCAATGAAGACGCGCAACGCACCAATGCGTGATGGTAAACAGCCTGCTGCTCACCGACCTGATGAGCCACACCTTGCAACCAAGTATTATTCTGATAACGACCCGACCGATAGCCGCCAGGCCCCAAGTAATAAGCCATATATAGAGAAGCAGCGTCTGCTTTAGGGATCCCTAATTGTCGATACAGTTGATCAACATACCAACCAACAAAATCCACTGCATTAGAAAAACTACTGCGTCGAGCACTACGTTGATGCGTACCCTTTAAATAATCTTGCCAAGTACCATCAACGACCTGAGCATAACCCTCCGCAGACGTTGGACGCATCCAAGGAATAAAGCCCAATAAACGCTTAGGAGGAGGTTTAACATCTGCTCGAAAATGTGACTCTCGATGAATAATTGCCATCTGGACACTAATCGGCACACCCCAATGCTTCTGAGCTTTTTGAGCAGACCAATACCATGAAGGGTGCTCCTTAAACATCAAGCATAGATCACCTTGATTAACGGGAGCTCTTAAAGAAACAACAGAATACCAACCAATCAAAATCAGCGGCAAAGCGACAATCGCTGCTTTTAAAAGCAATGAGTGACGCATCATACCGCTTCTCTCTTTAATATTAATGCCTTAACTAAAGCACTAGGCATTATGACTCGATCTATCGGAAAAGCTGCGGCAATGCGTTTCTTTTAAGAAACACGTCACCAATAAAGATAACAAAAAGGCAATAGGCATCATCATAAAAGCATGATGAAAATCCGACAGGCTATACCAAGGCACGCCACCAATCATCTTATGAGACCAATGTCGATTCAATAAATAAGTAAACATTGGGATTAAAAAACCACCAGACATGATTAAAAATGAGGCCACTGCATTTGCTGAGCCTGTTAACTGCTCAGAGTTACTCTCTGCAACTAACGGGTACGCAATAGTTTGTGAACTAATGAAGAACCCTAATAGGAAAAATAAAATTAACTGTGTCACAAAACTAGCTTCCGGCGCACTCATCATTACCACAATAACAATCAATGACAGCACAGCACCTACAACCATAGGAAACTTACGCTTTTGAATTTTATCAGACCACCAGCCAAATAACGGACAACCAATAATCAAGCCTATAAATAAACCTTCACTGACCAACGATGCGCTACGCAAACTCAAATGTGATACTTGTTGCAGATACATATCTGCTGATGACGCCCCCAAAAGGAATACTGGTAAATTAATGAGAGAGGCATACAACCCTGCAAACCAGTTCTGTGGGTTTTTCATTACCGTGAACAAGACTCGAAAAAAAGCACTCAAACTAAATCGCTCGGCAAAAGACGATGGTCGCTCGCCTTTTGGATAATCCTTTAAAAAACAGAACG
>DMFG01000074.1 GCA_003450655.1 Coxiellaceae bacterium
ACCAGACCGAACTGATCTGCATGCAAGGTATTATTGGATAAGTAACCCAAGGTACTGATATTCGCATGAGGACTTTTTTCATTATATTGAACAAAGGTTAGGTCAATCGACGGGCACCCAAACGGAGCAGTGAATTGACAAGAAATAATGGACTTTTTCTCTGACGGAATAAAGATATTTAAAAGCCGACCTGATGACTCAAAAGCATGATCGTTCAATTTAAACATAACATCCGTTAAGAACGCACTAGAGTTAATCTGTGATGGAAGAACCATCATCAGATCCAGATCTGATTGATCTTCAACAACGTAAGAACCAAAAGAGGAACCTTCTAATAAACGCGACCCATACAACACTAAGTCATAATTTGGCAGGCATTCTTCAATGCAATCACGGATAGCCAAAGCCGCATGTTGTGTTTTCTTGTTCAATTGATCAAACCACCATTGATTCTGTCGAAGACTATTTTTTTGTCGATAATAGGCCTTTGCAACAAATGCATGGATGAGCAATGCCGAACGATCTCGAATACGAGTATCGCGTACGTGACGAATAAAATGACTAATAATGCTTGCCGCCTGATTTTCTCGATGACATTGCATTCTCTGCAAATAAGACTGAATATATTGCTGAAGAGTTCGCGCTGCACTTTCTCTAGTGTTTAAGTAAAATCGTATTTGTCGCTGAATCTTACTAGCTGAAAGAATGCGTATACTTTGACTGTTTTCTTTCTCAGCAATTCGCCTTAGCTTATTTTCTTTTTTTCTTCGTTTTTTTTGTGCTGACTTGCTGAGTATTTTACCCTGACCCACCTCATCAGATTGATATTCATCAAGCAGCTTAAGCTCTTCCTCAAAAGCGAAGTTATGATGCTTCTGTTGCCAAACATCGGCCTTGCCCAAAATGTTCGAACAAGCGGTAATAAAATCACGCTTTTCATATTTTAACTGAATTCGCTTTAGCGCACATTGGAACATACCGACCACAGAATCTATAGGATAACCCTCTCTTGGAACAGCATGCAGAGTCAAGAAATCCGAGATCCGTTTTCTATCAACGCCACTTCTATAGGGATGATTAAGCGTTAAGAGTTTTAATTCATTAAATAATTCTATTTTCAAATCTTGCAATGGAATTGCATCAAGATTATTCACAGCATCAGGACTATTAAAATTTTTCGCCAAACCATTATTCATTGCGTTTAAAGCTGACAATATCGGTTTAAAAAAACCCTCAATTAACACTAGATTTGTTGCGATAGATAAGTTCATTATATCCTCACAATCAGGAGATAATGGGACTTTCATACCAACCCATAGAGGAGCTATTTGAAAAAATAATGCAAGCACGGAGTCGACAAACTGAGAAGACAGGCGTTGAGCTGCAACGCTTCGATCATTACCCTTCAAATCAGCTACACGATACTCTTCAATAGCGGATGTCATTTCTAATGATTTATTTAGTAAAAGTGCTCTTTTGGCCCTATCGTGAGGATAGTGCGCCAAGTACTTAACATCTCTAGGCGAGCTCCCTGCAAATGGAGCCCACGCTAATAACCAAACAGACTCTAATTCAAGATCATTAGTAGGCATATTCTTCACGCTGCTAGAGTTTCAACAATACCCAATAGATAGAACTATGAGTGTTGACTCAAAAATTTCGAATGATGCAACCAATAGGAATTTGGATAGTAAGCAAACAACAAAGACCCACCCTTAATAGTATCGATCAAGTAATGAACAATAGCGGGATCGACCACAGGACATCCCCAGCTACGACCTAAACGGCCATATTTTTCTACCGCAAACGGTGTTGCATACCATCCAGAGTGCATCACAATAAAACGCTTCTTGGCATTGCCATTAAAGCCTGGCTCAAAACCATCTAGAACCATGGAATAGCCTTGATTCCCATCGTAACTTTCACCGGTCCTAAATAACCCTACGCTGGATTTATGACTACCTAATCGATCAGAAAAAGTATGAGGATAAAGAGCGCCACTTTTAGAGCCATGAGTAACCAACACATTAAGCAATGATTTTTTATGCTTAAGATCAATTAACCATAACCGCTTATCCGAAGAAGGGAGACTGTAATCAATGATGGTCAAATAAGGGTGCGCCACCCAAACACCTTGTCGCTTGGCAGACTGATAAGCAATCAAAGCTTCATTCAATACTTGCGGATTTAAAGTCGGCGCTGTTTTCAGCACAGCTTTTTCAAATGGTGTTGGCGTAAATGATAAGCTCTCACTCGCCATAACTGAACCAAGAAATAATAAAATAATAATAAAGGTCCATTGACCTATTAGACGAACACACTGGAACATATTGGCACCTAACCACAAAGCGTTATGCCTGCCATGGCAACAATTCCCAATTACAGCAGATAGTATATTCAGAAGACAAACAAGTAAAGTCAACAAAAGCACAAACTGCCCATATTATGGACATTCGATCGTCTCAAGCCTCAACTGGTTCAATTCTTGGCCATTCCCGTAAAATAATATCGATCAAGGTCGCTAGTGGAATCGAGAAAAACGCCCCCCATATTCCCCATAAAGCCGCAAAGGCCATTACAGATAGGATAATTACAATAGGGTGTAAGTCCATCACTTCAGCAAATAACAATGGCACAAGCACATTACCATCCAACGTATAAACCAGTAAATGAACAAACATAAAGGCAAAAAATATCGGTTCGGCGCCCCAGTGCATCAGCGCAATAATCATAATGGGGATGGTAGTAACAACCCCACCAATAATAGGGATAAGCTGTGATATTGCGAATACGGCAGCCAAAGACACAAAATAAGGCAAGCCAAACCATGCGTAAATAACACACAATACTGTAAATACAATCAGTATTTCAATGCATCGTCCTCGAACATAGGCTACCATTTTAAGGTTAAATTCACCCCACACTTTCATCACCAAGCCTGGGTGCTTAGGCATAAACTGCTTAAACCAGGCTATAATTTGACCGCGATCTTTCAGAAAGAAAAACAGTAATAGAGGCACCAAGATAAGATAGACTAAAATTTGAATCACATTAGGTAATGATGTGAGCGAATGAGACAGCAACCACTGCCCCACTCGAGTGGACTGTGAGCGTAAATCATTCATTGCTTGCGCCACCTGGGACTCACTAAAATAAGTCGGATGATTATGCTGAAAAGCATCCAGCCAAATTTGGGCGTGTGAGAATACTTGAGGTATCTGAGACACCAACACTGAAGCCTGACGCCATAACGTCGGTAAGAAAAATAAGAAAATTAAGATGAAAAAGCCAACAAACAACAAATAAACAATCAAGACAGCAATAATATGAGGGCACCGACAAGCCTGCAACCACCGAACAGGGCCCACCAATAAATAAGCAAAAATAATACTCATGATCACCGGGGTTAAAAAGCCACCGAAAAACTCTATCATTAAAAAGCCAAACAAGACGGTAAAAAACAGCCCTAAAGCCTCTGGGCAAGCAAACGTTCGGTTAAACCAATTAGCAACAGAGCTGACAATAGGGTTATTTTTATCCGACGACATCTTCGAGCACCTTCACTGACGATTGACTACGCGCTAAGTGTACCATCGTCACAGCCGTTAAGGCAGCCTCTTTACCATAATGTCCACAAGAGCCGCCTATACGATCTAAAGCTTGCTGATAATTATGCGTGGTTAACACACCAAAAATAACCGGTAAGTTGTAGTCTAAGGCCACACGCTGGCAACCATCACTCACTTGCTGTGCGACATAATCATAATGATCAGGGT
>DMFG01000145.1 GCA_003450655.1 Coxiellaceae bacterium
GGACTGAAAATCCTCGTGTCGACAGTTCGATTCTGTCTCTGGCCACATCTCTTGTTTTTATCTTTTTATTCTTTAATGGACTTTAATGAGTAGATTTCTTTCTGATTTACTTTTGTTCATAGTGTGTTATGAAACAACCAATTTTCACAATATAAAAAAAACCCCCAGAATACTATGATCTATTCAGGGGGGGTTGATATTTTTCATTGGCGCTATTTAATCATAGATTTTAACAACGGATGTAACGAGCTCTGCATCATTACGTTCAACTCGTGTCAGGACATAAAAAGCAATGATAGAGAAAATGACAATACCAATGGTAAATGGACCTGCCGGTGTGCTTGGATTATTTTCAGGAGAGATCCAGGCAAAGGCTAAGATGCCAATGAAGTATAAAAACAAGAGGTAGCATTGTGAGATCGCTGATTTAAGATCGGCAAACGATTTCACATTTAAAGCCATGAACAAGCCTTGAATGCAGACAAAAATAATCATGATATTGATAATGGTATCGATATTGCCTAGTGTAAATAATCCTGTAAATAGGATAAAAACAAACAAGGCAATGGTGCGACCTAGCGGTAGACGGAATGGGTATTGGTCTTTGTTGATGTTATTTCTGAGTACACATAATGCAATGGGGATAGGGAGGTAGGAGATAACATGAAATAAACTGAGGACTTCAGCAAGTTGACTCCAGCTGCGAAAAACAACCAGGAATAACGTTGCAAGCAGAGTGTTGATGATGAGTGATCGACGAGAAACACCGTATACTGGATGAACATTATCAAAGTACTTTGGCATTTGTTGGTTGCGTGACATGGCGGTGAACATGCGCGTGGAGGTGCCTGTGAACGCAATCGCTGTCCCTGTTGGGGCTATGGTTGCGCCAAAGTAAATGATGGTTGTCAGCATACCTAAGCCTAGCATGGCTGAAAGCTCAACCATGGGTGCTGAATAGGTCAATTGATGCCAGCCATGGGATAAGCTGTCAGATGGAATAGATCCTATGAAGGCGACTTGTAGTAGCAGGTAGACACCGAGGCAAAAGACAATCGAAATAATAATCGATAACGGGATGGTTCTATGAGGTTTTTTAACTTCACTGGCGAATGAGATGATGGTTTGGAAGCCATTAAAGGCAATAATAATCCCGGTGGTTAATATCGCTGCAATAATTGAGTGAGGTCCATAGGGCGTAAAACTATGATTAACCAGTGTGAAGTTTTTAGAATGAAAAGCGACAGAGATAATCATAAGTGCAGTAACTAATGGCACAATGACTTTAAGGATAGTAAATATGTTATTGGTTTTGGCGAGTACAGAGGCTCCCCAAAAGTTAGCTAGGCAGAATAAGAAGATCAGCACGAGTGCTAGTCCGGTACCTAGGATAGTGAGCTGGGCGTGAATAAAAAATAAAGACTCTAGGTTTGGGAATAAATTAATTAAGTACTGAATAGTGGCAGTGGCTTCTAGAGCAATTACTGCAACAATCCCAAGCCAGTTGGCTACAGCGAATGGGAATCCGAAAAAACGGTTGTGTGATAGTGTTGGAATGATAGCGCTTAAACCTCGGCGCGGGTAGATGCCCGAGACCTCGGCAAAGCACATTGCTAATAAGCTGATGACAGCGGCTCCTATGATCCAAGAGTATATAGAGGCAGGGCCTGCAACTTGTGCAGCTTTGTAGGGTGCGAATAACCATCCGCTGCCGATAATTGACGAAATGCCAAGAAAAATAGCTGACATTAAACCAAGGCTTCTTTTTTTCATGTGATCCCTTTATGACTTGTATGTTTTATGGTCTGTATTAAAAACAACCAAAATGATGCGGTATTGTATCAGAAAGTCTTGTGGAATTCTCATCTAAATATTTACCCCTTAGTTGTTTTATTATTGCTCATATTCGTGGGTGTAATGTCTGTTCTCATCTTGCCAGGAGTGATTGCAGCGAGTGTGTGTGCTTGATAGGATGTTGGCCTTTATGCTCATAGCAAACGGTTGCTATGGGACAGTGAATGACACTAGGACAACACAAGGAAATACTATGATCATTGCTCCTAAAATTAGAGGGTTTATTTGTACCACGGCACATCCAACTGGGTGTTTTCAACACGTGAAAAGTCAGGTGGACTACATCAAATCACACCGTGTTGCTTCACGACCTCTCAATGTGCTCGTGATTGGTGCTTCTACAGGCTATGGTTTAGCTTCAAGAATTTCTTCTGCGTTTGGCCATCAAGCTAATACCATTGGTGTTGCTTTTGAAAAGCCTGCATCAGGCAAGCGCACAGCTTCTGCTGGCTGGTATAACACAGCTGCCTTTGAACAGTTAGCGCACGCAGATGGCTTGTATGCTAAGAGCATTAATGGTGATGCGTTTTCGCACGCGATCAAGCAATCAACGATAGATCTCATTCGCGAAGATTGGGGGCATGTGGATTTATTAGTCTATAGCTTAGCATCGCCTCGACGAACTGACCCGGATACTGGAGAGGCTTTTTCATCCGTACTAAAACCGATTGGTGAAACGTATACCAATAAAACAATTGATCCATTTTCGGGAGTGGTCTCAGAGGTCAGTTTAGAGCTGGCCTCTGATGAAGAAGTGGCTGCTACTGTGAAAGTCATGGGTGGCGAAGACTGGCAGTTATGGGTGGATGCGCTTCAGAGTGCTAACCTTCTCGCGCCTAGCTTTAAGACGGTGGCTTACTCTTATATTGGGCCTGAATTAACTCACCCTATCTATACTAATGGTGCAATTGGTCAAGCTAAGCAACATGTGCAGCAAACAGCTGATCGATTAAATACCATGCTTGCTGATGAAGTGCAGGGACAAGCCTTTTGTTCCGTTAACAAAGCGGTCGTGACTCAATCGAGTGCAGCTATTCCTGTGGTGCCTTTATACATTGC
>DMFG01000130.1 GCA_003450655.1 Coxiellaceae bacterium
TTAAGGGGCCAAAAAATAGTTGAGAGAAGCCACTGACGATCATGAATAGATTGAGTGTGAGTTGCATTTGAGCAGTGGAGACGTGAAAGCTGCGGGTTAATGTTGGGATGGCTGGTACATAGATATCCATAGAAAAAGCTAATGCAATGACTAGCGGTGTTAGGCATAGGATAATCTTTGGTGTTGATATGGATGGCATAAATAGTACCTTGAGTTGTTGGTTGATCATTGTATGATATTTATCTTAATGGATCCTTAAAATTATTTAGAAACGAATTAAAATGGTTTTCTGTGGTCTATGGGTGAGCACTGGGTGTGCGATTGTTAGAGGGCTAATTTTTATATTACAGGGTATTTCAATGACGCAATGGAATGTTAAGTGGGGTTTAGCAGGGGTTCAAGTATCGGAGAGTTCGTTAGCTCAGGCCCTTGAAAAGTTTTTTTCATTTTTAATCTTAATTTGTATTATTGTTGGGTTGTTCTTTGTAGATGACACTACCGTGAATTTTTCCGCTAAGCAGCAAGTCGCTAATATTATTAAGGGAATATTTCAGGCATTGATTTTTGTCGAATACGTTAGTTTATTGGTCTGCGTAAGAGATCGGTGGTATTTTGTTCGTAGTAATTGGATGATGCTGTTGGTGATCGTTTTATTATTTTTCATTGATATTTACCATGCGAGTATCCTGCTCGTTCCTGTGAAAATAATCCGGATATTCATGATTTTTATTGTCATGATGCCATCCATGCGAGTAGTTACTCGGTATTATTTTTTTAATAACATGGCCGCTATATTTTTCGTGAGTTGTATTATTACAGTGCTATTTGGTCTCATTGTTAGTTTGATTGATCCTGCGATTCATACACCGTTAGATGGTATATGGTGGGCAGCTCAAACTGTAACTACAGTGGGTTATGGTGATGTTGTTCCTGAGACTATTTTAGGTCGTTTAATTGGTATTTGCTTGATGGTTATTGCTATTGCAATGTTTGTTTCCATCACATCGCGTTTATCAGCGTTTCTAACACATGAAGTTAAAAAGCAGCGCGTAGTGGGTAAGACTATGTATAAAAGTGAGAAGGAGCATGAAAAGCAAGTGGTTGCTCATATGGAGTTTTTAAAAGAGGAAATTAAGATGTTGCATGAGAAAGTGGATGCATTAACACCTAAGGATAAATCTCCATAGCGAATCTTTCTTGACCAGTAAGCTTCTGCAAAGTTATTGAATTAAAGAAAGAAACTCCGTTCGAGTTTTTTCGTTGTCTTTAAACAGACCAACCATTTTTGATGTAGTCATTGAGGCTTGTTGTTTTTCAACACCACGCATCATCATGCATAAATGTTGCGATTCAATGATTACCCCAACGCCTTTAGCGCCAGTGATCTCTGCAATCGTGTTAGCAATATCTTCTGTGAGTTGTTCTTGGATTTGAAGACGTCGTGAAAAATGTTCCACAATGCGTGCGAATTTAGAAAGCCCTAAAACTTTGCCTTGTGGAATATAGGCAATGTGGCATTTACCAATAAAAGGTAGTAAGTGATGTTCACAGAGTGAGAAAAATTCAATACCTTTAACGAGAACCATTTCATCCATATTAGAGGAGAATAGCGCGCCATTGATAATGGTGTCTAAGTCTTCGTGATAGCCTTTGGTTAAGAATTGTAAGGCTTTAACAGCGCGTTCGGGAGTCCCTTGTAGACCTTCACGTTGGGGGTTTTCTCCTAAAAATTCAATCAGTTGTTTAACGGACTCAGTTTGGGTATCAAAAGGAGATGTGGGTGATTGGGTAGTGGACATGACATTTCTCATAATGGTTACATCAGGCGACCTAATTATTCATTGAATGGTGTTAAAGTCAAGTTGGTCGTCATACTGATATTTGGATCTTAAGGATTGGTTAATTGATTGTATTTGATTGGCTTAGCGTGACATCGAACGAATGTTTATTAATAATGCTATTGGTTGATCTTATTATTAGGTATAACGATGCGTCAATGGTCTATTAGAACACAGATAGGCATGTATATGCTTTTTCAAGGAATTTCTTTGTTAGAGGCAGAGCAGAGCTCGAATAATTATGATGATGATCATTCGGGTCATTCAAAAATGAATGACTCTTTAGTAGGAGGCTACACAGTAGCTATAGTCCTTACTGCATGTTTTTTAATAGGATTATCTGCTTATTATTGTTTATGTTATCGAGTGGACGATTTTTTTGAACAGCTTGAATTAGATGATCAGCCAGATGAGGAGGAGAATAGTGCGATTATGCCTGTTCGTGCTATTTGGTCGGTCCTTGCCGAGCGATGTCATACGGTACAAAGAATTTTTGTGTCTGATATTGATGAATCCATTCAAACGCCTTTGATCGAAGGTGAGGCGGTTATAACTATTCCAGTCGATGATGGCTCGCTAAGGGTAAACAGTGGGACTAGTGTTTAATTGGGTTTCTAATGTGCCATTGGTGCGGGTTTGTTTAGATCAACGTGTTTCGTTAATAAAGCGAGTGGAATCGTACAAATAAGAACAATGACCACGCTGTGATAAGCATCGATATACGCTTGAAGAGAGGCTTGTGCCAATAAGGTGTTTTGCAGTTGTTCAATAGTCGAGGGGTCTTGTAGAGATAAATGTTGTTGTCGGGCCCATTGTTGAAGGTTGGGGTTGAAGGGGTTTAAGTTCCCACCCATGGTGTTCCAATTGATTTGTGATAAGCGACTGACTAATGTGCTGAGTAATGAAATACCAATGGAAGTGCCCAACATGCGCCCATAACTGAATAGACCTGAGCCATCTGTAATGTCTTTTTGATTTAGGGTAGCTAACGCAAATGTGGATAGTGGCACCATAAGCAAGCCTAAGCCAAAGCCAAATGCCAGGTTATCTTTCACTATCGTGTTAAATGATGCATCTAAAGTGATATGGGAAAGCAGGTAGGCCCCATAAGCCACACTTAACAGTCCCGCGCTAATAATGTATTTAGCTGAAATACGCTTCATTAATATCGCACTGATTGCCATGGCCAATGCACTGAATAGGCCCATCGGCGCAACCGCTAGGCCCGCATGAATGGCGTCATAGTTAAAGAGTGTTTGTAACATGATTGGTTGAAGCGTGAGTGTGCCAAAAATACAGCCCGCATAGATAGCGAAAATGATGGTGCATAATAAAAAATTACGATCTGAAAATAGCTGAAGCTTAACGGCAGGGGTGGGGGTTTTTAGGCTATGAATGATGAAGAAAACAAGACCAATGATACAAAGTACTAAAAATATAACGATCGTTTTAGATTGCAGCCAATCTTGTGTGTTGCCTTGATCTAAGAAAAGTTGCAAACAGCCCACACCGATTACCATGAAGATAATGCCTTCCCAATCGAACGGTCGTGATTGTGCTTCTGTTTTAGGAATAAAAGTCCATGCCATTGCAGCCCCAATGATACAAAACGGTGCGTTCATGTAAAAAATCCACCGCCAAGTCGAGACATCAACAATGTATCCGCCTAAAGTCGGGCCCATGACTGGCGCGACCATGATGCCCATACCCCAAATAGCCATGGCTTTACCTTGTTGATTAAGAGGAAAGCTGTGTCGTAATACGGATTGAGAGAGAGGGATTAATGCTGCACCAAAAGCGCCTTGAAATAAGCGGAAAATAACCATGGTGGTCAAGCTGCTACTTAATCCACATAGGCAGGAAAAGGTTAAAAAACCAATGATATTGGTAATCAATAATTGCTTCATGCCAATGCGATCGGATAAAAATCCAGTGAGTGGGATCATAATGGCGGATGCTACAACATAGGAGGTTAGAATCCATGTAATTTGATCGGAGTTTGCACCTAATGATGCCATCATGTCAGTGAGTGCAACATTGACAACCGTGCTATCTAAGACTTCTAGGATAGCAATAGTCATAACGGTGATAACAATCAGCCAGGTGCGTAAGGTGATGGTTGGGGTGTTGAGTGAATCGTTCATGCGCTTGGTTGTGAGGCGTCAATGGTGACGGTAGCACTGGCGCCTAATCGTAAAGGAAAAGGCGATGAATTATCTTGGATAATCACTTTTACGGGAAAGCGCTGTGTGACTTTAACCCAGTTGCCAGTTGCATTTTCTGGTGGGACTAGGGAAAAGCTACTGCCGCTACCAATGCTAATGCTGTCTACTGTGCCTTGAAAGGGGTGCTTAGGGTATAGGTCTGTAGTAATGGTTGCTACTTGTCCGGCAGAAATATGCTTGAGTTGAGTTTCTTTGAAGTTAGCATCAACCCACCAGTGATGCGCGTCAACTACAGCAAATATTGGAGTATAAGCGGTGAGTTGATCGCCAGGGCGCGTGCTGAAGTCAGCAATATAGCCATCGCAAGGTGCCATGATTTTAGTGTATTGCAGGTTGAGTTTAGCGGAGTCCACATCGGCTTTTGCGGCTTGGATTGCAGCATTTTGTGCGCCAGGATCACCAAGTTGTTGTTTGGCTGAAGCCAGTTCACTTTTGGCTTGTGCCAAAGAGGCTTGACTGACTGAGAGATCACTCGTGGCTTGATCACCTTCAGCTGGCGCTACTAATTTTTGTTTAACGAGGCTAAGAATTCGTTGTGTGTTTTTTTGTGTATTAATGAGAACAGCTTGTGCTTGTGCAACATTGGCTTCCGCAGTTTTAATGTCTGAGTTTTTAGATTCGATGTCTTGTTGAGTATTGACTAAGTTAGCTTTGGCTTTGTTGAGTGCAATGATAAAGGGACGTTGGTCAATTTCTAGTAGTAATTTACCGGCTTTAACCGTTTGGTGATTTTTGATCAGAACACGTTTAACACGGCCATCAACTTGTGGAGCGATGTGGATAACATGAGCTTGAATATAAGCATCATCAGTGCTGGGGTGGTAAGCTTGGTAGCGATAATAAAAGACGCCGATGGTTCCTAGGGCAAGGCATAATATAATGGCAATCAATGGTTTAAGAGTCAGTTTCGGCATCGCTAGCTATCTTGTTGGTGATCTTGCTTGCAAATATACCATAAAGTGTTTTAGAGAACGATAACTGACTGTTTCTAAAATAGTCTATTGCGCTAGACAGATAAGATGAACTCCCGGTACAATCCCATAGCTAATTTTTCAAAGGGTATGGAAATGTCATTCAGTAATGATCAAGTTGGTGTACTACAAGCAATGGGCATTGATGTGTGGCGTTCTAATGACATAACCACTCAAGCCATAGTGTCGGATACTTAT
>DMFG01000093.1 GCA_003450655.1 Coxiellaceae bacterium
AGCTCACGACACCGACTCAACACCTTCCCCCTGGGATGGCTCCACCATAAATCTTGGTGGGGTACAAAATACAGGTAACACTGAATCATCCAGCTTTACGGGTGCACTCAACCTTATTTACAACAAAGACCGGTGGATGAATACCTTGAACCTGAATGGCCAGTATGGACGCAGCGATGGTGAAACCAATGCACAAATGTATAGCATTGAAAATAAAACTCAATACAGCCTCAACACCGTATCAACTATGAATAATTTCATCTACCTAGATACCGATACAGTTGTTAATCCTTTTAACTCCTATGACTTTACCTCAACACTAACAGCAGGTTATGGACGAGACTGGATCAAGAATGATAAATACACACTTTCAACTAGTATTGCCCCTGGTTATAACCAATCTTCTGTACAAAACAGTGACACTATAGATGATAGCTGGGCTGCCGTGGGAAACATTAATGGAATATGGAATATCTCCAGCTCAGCGAAGTTAACCGATGACAGTAAATTCTCCTTATATGAAAACTATTGGGAAGTCACAACAACAGCCGCTTTGAATAATAAAATCAGTGGCAATTTATCACTGGTCCTTTCCTATTCGTTCACTTACTTCTCAGAGATTCCAGAAGGTACGGACTACACTGACCAAGTTAACACCATCACAAACGTCAGCTTGGCCTATAGCTTTTAACTATGGGCTTACCTTTTACTAAAATGCATGGCCTCGGAAATGACTTTGTCGTCATCAATAACCTCGAAGGTGCATTTCAGCCTGAGGTGAACACCATTCAATCGATGGCTCATCGTAAAACAGGCGTTGGCTTTGATCAGCTTCTATTACTAGAACCATCTACCCATCCTCAGGCTGACTTTAACTACCGAATCTTTAATGCTAACGGCCAAGAAGTAGAACACTGCGGTAATGGGGCTCGCTGCATAGGGTTATATATTAAGCATCACCAGCTACACCCTCATCACTCAATTCAACTAAACACTCAAGATAGTATTTTAACCATTTCTGTTGATACAACCAACATGGTTACCGTCAATATGGGACAACCTGATTTCGCACCAGAAGACATTACTTATCGCCACCGAAAAGCTGGGGCTGTCCAAATAATGGCCCTCGATCATTATGACCTTCCATTTTATTTAGTTTCCGTTGGTAACCCTCATGCTGTTATTTTAGAACCCACGATACACCGTCTAAATATAGATCAACTAGGAAAACTATTTAATCAACCCGCCTACTTCCCAAAAGGAATCAATGTATCCATTGCTCATATTGACAATCCTTCTAATGCGACATTACACGTTTATGAACGCGGAGTTGGGCAGACACAAGCCTGCGGAACGGCAGCCTGCGCTGTTATGGCCCTAGGGCACCACTTAGAAAAATTAACCTCGAGTGCACAGATTCATCAGCCAGGTGGATCACTCAACATCAGTTGGAAGGGGCATGGCACAGACATCATAATGCAAGGTGAAGCCTGTTATGTATTTGACGGCCAATGGTCATAACCATTTCCACTATAAACAGGATCACCATAGAGTGTTATCCGAACAAAAGTTGGTATACAATGTTCGACTAGCTCGCAAAGATTAAAGGAGGATTATCATGCCGACTAAAAAGCAATCAGGGACATCAAAGGCTCGCGCAAAAAAACTGACCAAAAAAAAACCTTCTAAAAAAACAATCAAAAAAAAGGTTGTAAAAAAACAGGTCAAAAAAACACTCAAAAAGAAAGTAGTCTCTAAGAAAAAGGTCACCTCAAAGAAATCGGCAAAAAAAACAACCAAAAAGAAGGTAGCAAAAAAGAAACCTACCAAGAAAAAAACTCCTATCAAGAAATCAGCTAAGAAAAAAGTCGCCAAAAAGAAACCCGCTAAAAAAACAATCAAAAAGAAGTCAACTAAAAAGGCTAACCCGAAAACCATCGCAAAAAAGAAGGTTGTCAAAAAAAACTCTAAGAAGAAAGTGATAAAAAAGAAGGCTTCCACAAAAAAAGCCTCACAACCATCCACCCCAAAAAAGATAACTAAGAATGCAACCACACAAAAAACAGCCTCTGTGAAAAAAACATCTCCCAAAAAAATCAAAAAAAATGCTGATCACAGTAAACAAAAAGCAACATCTCAGGTATCATTAGAGGCTCATCAATCACAACCACACATAGAGAAACCACGCATGATTCCCGAGGACATTCACCCACCAACAATGCCTGTTGATACATCACCTGCTGAGTTCACCAATCCCGAAGATCTACGAACTACCGCTGGCGCTGTTGAATTTACACCTTACGAAACCCAAGCAAACGAAGAGTATATGAATGAACAACAAAAAGAACATTTTCATAACATACTCACGAAATGGAAAAATCAACTCATGTCTGAAGTTGATAGCACTGTTGGGCATATGAAACAAGAAGCCCTATCACTGCCTGACCCACTTGATCGAGCAACTCAAGAAGAGGGCTTTAATCTTGAGCTACGCACACGTGATCGTGAACGTAAACTGATCAAGAAAATTGAACAATCATTAGACGACCTAGATAAAGGTGTTTATGGCTATTGTGAAGAATGCGGTGTTGATATTGGCATACGCCGCTTAGAAGCAAGACCTACTGCAGACAAATGCATTGACTGCAAAACCTTTTCTGAAATCAGAGAACGTCAAGAAGGTCTATCGTAATTATCGTGGATACCTTATTTGTCCATCAACTGAAACTCACTACGCTCATTGGGATAAACCCTGATGAGCGCATTCATCCACAAACACTGCATATGAACATTGCCATGCAATACGATGCATCAGATGCAGCACAAGCTGATGACATCAAGCATGCTATTAACTATGCCAATGTAACTCATACGCTAGAAGAACTTACCGCTACCACACAGTTTAATCTTATAGAAACCTTGGCTGAGCGTGCCTGTGAAATACTACTCACAGAGTTTTCCATACATTTAGTCACACTAACCATCTGTAAGAAACCTGCAGACATGCCGAATGTTGGTCATGTTGGCATTACTTTGACCCGACCATCACAATCATCATGACCTCAAAACAAACACTTCCAGAACCATGTGCTGATGCACATGCACACTCCCAACGTGTTCATAAACACATTTGCCAGCTGATAGATATACACGGACCACTCACTTTTCACGACTACATGCAAGCAGCTCTCTATTCACCAGGCCTAGGTTACTACAGCGCGGGATCAACTAAGTTTGGACCGGCTGGCGATTTCACAACAGCCCCCGAACTATCGCCACTTTTTGGACGCTCTATTGCCAAGCAATGTATAGAAATACTTCACGGCATGAAGTCTCCTACAATTCTCGAATTAGGAGCGGGCTCAGGGGCCCTCGCTATTTCATTGCTTCAAGAGTTAAAGCACCATAATAAACTACCAGACCACTACTACATACTGGATGTCAGCGCTGACTGTCGACAACGGCAACAACATCGCTTTCTACAACAAGCACCCGAATTACTATCTCGAGTTACATGGCTAGATCGACTCCCAGAAGAGCCCATTCAAGGTATTATTCTAGCTAATGAAGTCCTTGATGCGATGCCTGTGCATAAATTTCTTTATACCCCCAGTCGCCTCGACGAATACCATGTCACGCATCACCATGAAACATTATCATGGGAAGTACTACCCTGCGCGGATGCAGCACTCGAGCGCGCCGTTAATCACCTCAATATTCAGAGCAACCAACCCTATCACTCTGAAATTAACCTAGCACTACCTAGCTGGATCAAACATCTCAGCCAATGCTTATCTCAAGGATTAATATTACTCATTGATTATGGCTTTCCTCGACAAGAATTCTACTTCCCAGAACGCCACATGGGAACACTCATGTGTCACTACCAACATCGAGCACATGACAACCCTTTAGTTTTTCCAGGCATTCAAGATATTACAGCTCACGTTGACTTTACTGCCATAGCTGAAGCTGCATTCGAGAACGCCCTTACGGTTGCTGGCTACACACATCAGGCTGCTTTTTTGGCAAGCTGTGGCATCCACGACCTTATTCAACAAGAACCATCTATTAACACATCTAATATTCACACACTACTGCACCCAAGCGAAATGGGAGAATTATTTAAATGTATTGCTCTCACTCGCCAAATAGACCACCCTCTCTTAGGCTTTCAACTACTCAATCAAGTAGAGCGCTTATAAATAATATTCGAACTATAAAGGCTGAATACACTCTTGCTCTAGAAGCTCTCTATTAATTAACCACCTGAGTTAACTCTTCATCAAATTCATCAACCTGAATCGCATCCCAACGTAATGCTTCAGCAACATGCATCTGTTGAGCTTCTTCTTCAGAAATATAATTCAATAGGACTGCTGCATCGATTTGTTCTTTATACGTTAATAAAGAGCTAATAGCTCCTGATTTTACCGCTTCACGAATACGCTTTTTCATTGGAGCTATCTCAATAACTGCACGACGCACCTTCTCCATCTTGGCATATTCATCATCCTCAGAAAAACCAAAATAATTCACAAATCGATCACGTAAAGCATTATCTCCTTCCATCACATCAACCACTCGTGAACCTAGTTTATCACTTGGTTTAGAATATGATGGACCATACGGAAAACATAGCCCACGCATGAGACCACCTAGACCACGCACAGGAAAATTATCATAGAGATCATGAAGAGCTTCTTGCGCGTGGAATAAACTGTACTGTAATGCCCACTCTGCCAAAGGTCTCTCTACTGCTTGCGAGCCATGATGTTCAAAATATTTTATCGTAGCACTTGCCATATAAAGGTAACTCATAACATCACCTAAACGTGCTGACAAACGTTCTTTTCGCTTAAGTGACCCACCTAAGACCATCATGGAGACTTCCGCACTAAATGCAAAGGCGCTACTTAATCGAGAAATCGCCCGATAATACGAAGACAATGGACCCGACGGTGCTTTAACCCAACGCCCTCGCGTCAAACCTCGCCAAAAAGCACGCACGGTATTACACAACAAGTACCCAACATGGCCATAAATGACTTTATCGAGTGCCTTCATCGCCATTTTACGATCATCAATAGCACCAATTTCAATTTCACGAAATGCATAAGGGTGACAGCGCATTGAACCTTGACCAAAAATAATCAAATTTCGAGTTAAAATATTTGCGCCTTCCACTGTGATACTAATTGGAACGCTATCATAAAGAGGACTCAAATAATTTCTTGGTCCATCTTGAACACCTCGACCGCCATGAATATCAACAGCATGATTAACAGCAATACGAGCATTTTCAGTCAGATGACACTTACTAATCGCTGAAGCCACCGAAGGTTTTAATCCCGAATCCACTGCCGCAATAGTCAACTGTAAAGTTGAGTCTGCTAAATAAGCCAATCCACCAATCTCAGCCATAGCTTCTTGAACACCTTCAAACTTACTCAACGGCACATTAAATTGTTCCCTAACACTAGCATAAGCACTCGTAGTCAAATAACTTAAAAGTGTTTGAGTCGTTCCAAGCGTTGGCAATGAAATAGCTCGACCAATGGCCAAGCAATCATTCAACATTTTCCAACCTTCACCAATACGTGCTTGCCCACCAATAATCCAATCCAGAGGGATGAAGATATCTTCACCGCGAATCGGGCCATTGTACCAAGGTGCACCATGAGGCCAATGACGACGGCCAATCTCAACACCTGGATGATCTGCTGGTAATAAACAACACGTAATGCCTAAATCTTCTTGATCACCTAATAATTGATCTGGATCTCTAACACGGACAGCCAGCCCAATCACAGTAGCAATTGGCGCTAAAGTAATATAGCGCTTAAAGAAGGTTAGTCGTAAACCAAGAACCGACTTTCCTTCCCAATCACCTTCACAAACAACACCTTGATCAGGCGTATTAGCAGCATCACTCCCTGCTAAAGGTCCAGTCAGACCAAAACAAGGTAACTCAGATCCATCAGCTAATTTTGGCAAATAATAGGATTTTTGTTCTTCTGTACCATAATGTGTTATTAGTTCGCCTGGGCCTAGTGAGTTACACACCATCACAACCGTAGCTGCCAAGGCACTTTGTGCATTCACACGCATATTGATACAGGAATTAGCTCGCGATGAAAAAGCCTTACCTTGATATTCTTTAGCAATATGCAAGCCTAAAAAACCCTGTGAGCGAATATACTTCAATACATCATCTGGAATTTTCTTGTCTGTATAATCTATTTTCCACGAATCTAACTGCTGACATAATGCAACCGTCTCATTATCAACAAATGATTGTTCCTCTTCCGTTAATTGGCTTAACTCAATTTTCTTAAACTCAGACCAATTAGGATTACCTTGAAATAAATCTTTTTCCCACCAAGGATCACCAGCTTCTAAAGCCTCACGCTCGGTATTAGACATCGTGAGTGTTTGTTGTTGAAAAATATCATAGAGTGGCGCGGTCACAAAACGCATTCGCACCCATGGCACATGCAAACAAATAATCGCAACACCATACAGCAAT
>DMFG01000032.1 GCA_003450655.1 Coxiellaceae bacterium
TGGCCATGAACAGTCATTATAGAAGACGGTGAGGCATGATTGTCTCGGTCAACTTTTGCCTCGTTCTTTTCCCAGGTAATTTCGTGAATATAAGGCTGAAGAATACCATAATCTTGGCAGTTGAATAATCGATGTTGAAAGTATTCATTAAGATGAATGATTTTTTGTTGCAATCCGACGCCTTGTCTCATTGTCGCCGAGGAGTAACACAGATCGTTATACATCTCATCAATCAGCGTTACCCTAATCGGAGCATGCGAATACATCGTGAGTTGATCATTATTACCCGATGAATAGCTGATCAACCGTAAGCACTGCTTGTAGGATGTCAGGAAATCATTGAGATGAGTCAAGAGTGCCGGATGAGTTTGTATCAGGTTATGCATATTCAACAGAGAGCGTCGTTGTTCAACCAGTGTCATCATGTCTTTATAGGGGGAAATATACCCTGAGCCACACTGTAAATCCTTTATAAGGTTATCGATGGCCGATTTTTTTTCTGTATTGGAATCTCCGTATGAGTCTCTTATGGTTGTGAGAGAATTAACAATTGATTTCGGCTTATCCATTTTTTCATGATCGTACCAAATAGGCGCAGGATGGATGTCTCGGATACGTTGAATCATTCGAAGTCGCGATTCACAAGAAGAGCCAAATTGGTAGTCCTGAGCTGTTATTGCATCATGATTATCTCGGATGTAGTCCAGGAAAAACTCACCGTGATTAGACAGTAAAATTTCAACCGAAGGTAGGTTTTTATGAAGCTGGTCAATAAGGCATAAGGTCCAGAAATCATTGATGCCTCTATCGCCACACTCATCGCCAATCAAGCGAACGCATTGAACTGGATTAAAACCCAGGTTATGTTGAATGATGGCTATGCAACGTTCGATATCTTCAAGCGACTGCTGTTCAATGGGTAAATGAATCACACGCTGTAATTCAGCATAGTGCTCTTCCAGCATGAGCAAGACACCTTCAATCATTAAAATATCCAGTAACTTAAAAACATTCCCATGGAGGTCAGGCAGCGTGATATGAGAGGAGGGGTCGGCTTGTTTAATCGATGATTGTGGCGGATAACTAATCCATTCTTGGTTGTGAAATCTTGCCATGGAGTCATAGGTGTGAATCTGGTGTGTCTCTGTTCGCATATTATCGAGTTACTCTTGTCATGGACGGTGAAACTTTACTCAATTTGAGTTAAAAATCCAGATATTTAGACCTATATAACAGTGATTAATGTTTGCTTAAGGTGAAATGTGTAAAAGCAGAGTATAAGACACCCAATATCCTGACATACCTCAACTCATATCGAGTCTTAAAAGCCAGAGCCATAAAATAACGGGGATTTAAGGCAGTAACACTCGATCACAATAAGAACCATTAGATATCAACATCACGCAGACTGGATGCTATATGATAGGAATGATTGCGCTTTAGTGAGGAAGAGAGTTGTATCGATTCATACGATACTGGTAGTAACGACTTAATGCACAGGTCATAAAAGAGAGAGCAATAAAAAACAACTGGAACTCAAAGATATACCAAGGCCAGGTAAAGTAGGCCTGCAGAGATTCTGGTGGATGACTTAAAAAGACATAGTTTGCATCGATGATGTAATCAACAATACCAACAATGATAATATAGAGATTATAGACAAGAAAGGTGTATAAAATAGACACCCATTTGGACTCTGGTCGATCTTTAAAAAAACAATACAAGGCGCCAATCACTAGGCAGGCATGCATGGTGAAGAAGATAATAAAACGATACCACGTGGTGTGCGATTGCAGGTCGGGAATAATTAAGGCGATGAGAGCACCCCATCCTGAGATATACAATAGAAAGTACTGAAAAACTTTAACTCTAAATAATAGAGCCATGGGTAATACAAACCAAGCGCTGACATGGCACACATGCAACGGTATAAAATGATAAGAAAAACAGCTGCCGATAAGGCATGTCACAGTCACAAGACACAACGTGAGTCTAATCATTCGATCATACGCTGTGGTTCGAGCTAAAAAAAAGATGCCTATACCCAAGAGCACAGCACATAACAGTGCTGCCAAGTGCCACAAAGAATACGTCTGATATTGAGTTGGACTGTCTAAAAAAAATACGACCTGGTTCAATGCATTCATTTATTCAGCTTCTGAAATAAGTCCTCAGGAATCTAAACATAATGTTCATTATGAATCAATTAAAAAGGTGGGTCATCTTCTCGATATTTTTACCATCAAGAAAAGAAACACACTGTTTTAAAGAATATCTGCTTTATGATCTGTGTTGAGCAACAACACCTTTTTTCCATTGATCCCAAGCTTTATTCAAGATGAAAGGTTTATGATGTTACTGCCTTGGAAAACGATTATTCAGTAAACTACTTGAGCTTAAATCACATAGTTGCTCGAAAGCCGTTTTAAGAATTACATTTACTGATATGGTAACAGGCACTTGCATGTCGTTTGTGGTGTGCTCTGGAAAGTGCTCTTCACGCATGTAACAGCAACTAAATAGTTCGCACCAATGGACGACCGCTACATGAGATTGCTGGTCCTGCCTTTCAAGGTGTCGCATTTTTATGAGTAGATTATTAACAATACCTTCATAGTCGGATAAAGCATAAATAAGAAGGTCAATATAGGAATAGCC
>DMFG01000037.1:0-7092 GCA_003450655.1 Coxiellaceae bacterium
AGACTAGGTCACCCATACCAGCGAGACCTAATAACGTTGACTCTATTCCGCCAGCAGCAGAGAGTAGTCGACGCATTTCAGCTATACCACGAGTTAATAGTGCAGCGCGTGTGTTAGCGCCCAAATCCAAGCCAGCCGTGATACCCATAGCAATCGCTAGCACGTTCTTCATCACACCACATAATTGCACACCCAAAAAATCATCATTAGGGTAAACTCGAAAACAAGGCGCGTGTAGTCGTTCAGTTAATGAAGTCACAAAATCTGAATGATTGCCAGACACACAAACAGCGGTAGGTAACGCTTGCCCCACTTCTTTAGCAAAACTTGGACCTGAAACAATCGCCATAGCAACATCAGAACCCATAACTCTCATCACAGTCTCATGTAAAGGTTTTGCTGTATTAGGATCTAAACCCTTAGTACCCCAAGCAATGCGCAATGATCGCTGCTGCAACTCTTTGAGTTGATGTAAAAAGTCAGCGAAAGCTAAGCTTGGGATCACAATCAACACATCTTCAACAGACTCAAGTGCTAATGACAGATCATCAAAGACAGTCAAGGACTCAGGGAAATGCACTCCGGGCAAATAACGTTCATTACTACGTTGTTCATACAATTGCTGCATAAACACCGGATTATGCCCCCATAAATGAACACATTGATGATTACGTGCCAGGTGAACCGCTAAGGCGGTTCCCCAGGCACCTGCACCAACGACTAGTATCGGTGATGCTTTGACCACAATTAGGCCTGATCAGTAGTTGAAGATGCACCTTCAGCTTTAGCTGCAAGCTCTTGCTGATGTTTTTCATATAACGCATCAAAGTTCACTGGCGCTAGATAAAGCTGAGGAAAACCTGCCTTGATCACAGCATCTGTGACTACTTGACGGGCATAAGGGTACAGCAAGTTCGGGCAATAACTTCCTAACATTGGACGCACCTGCTCATCATCAAAACCCGACAAAGTGAAAATACCAGCCTGCTTTGCTTCTACTAAGAAAGCTGTTTCTTCACCCACTTTAACCGTTACAGTTACCGTTAATTCAACTTCATGCGCATCATCACTAAGCTTTGAAGTTTTTGTCCCCAAATCCATATGTAATTCAGGCTGCCACTGCTTGGTAAAAATCGCAGGTGAATTAGGTGATTCTAGAGATAAATCTTTAATATAGATTCTTTGAACAGCGAACTGAGGACCTGCTTCAGCACTCCCATTCGCTTGACCATTTGTTGCTTGCTTTTCAACTGCCATTTTACTCCCCTTATGTTTTATTTTATTTTAATAACGTATCTAATTTACCCGCATCATTTAAAGCTTTCAAATCATCAAAACCACCGATAGGCTGGCCTTTTATAATGATTTGTGGAACCGTTCGTGCATTAGGGACTATTTCCTCCATTGCAGAAAAAGCGACCGGATCAAGATCAATACGTTGCTCTTCAAATGTAATACCTTTTTCAGTTAACAAGTTCTTAGCGTGAACACAATACGGACAATTTGCTTTTGAGTAGACAATCACATCAGCCATTATTTTTTTCCTTTTTTATCTTTTTTATCTTTTTTGGATTGTTTTTTATTTTCTTCAATCACTGGCATAGACGCCTGACGCCATGCATCCATACCACCTTTGAGAATCTTAACGTTCAATAGCCCTTTCTTTTTCAACTGTTGAAAAACACTCAGAGCGGTTTGGCCACGCTGACAGACCAATACAACATTCGTAGTCTCTTCTTTGGGTAACCGATCCGCATCTGACACGACGTCTAACTTAGAGATATTTTTCGAGCCCATAATATGCCCAGATGAAAAGAGAGCAGCATCTCTCAAATCTACAACATAAGCTTGCTCTTGATTCATTAACGAGACCAACTCTGTAGGAGAAATTTTCTGCTTACCCCCTTGAGCACGTGATTCCTCAATAATCAACATAATCAGTAAAACAATAAAAATACCGCTTAACTGCCAATGAGCGATCAAGAAAGAAACAATCTGATGAAAATCCATAACACCTACCCTTATTCGATGAGGGCACAGTATACAGGAAAGTCTGCCAGACAAAAGAGGCTTGATTTAATGATCATGGTTTTTACACATCACTTCACACAAACCACTTTAGCCTGCATAAATTCTTTTAAACCGTCCTCAGATAATTCACATCCAACACCTGATGCTTTAATACCCCCAATCGGAAAACGAGGATCAGATGCTACGGGCGCATTAACATAACAACTTCCTGCCTCCAAGTGAGATAAAGCTAATTGACGTCCTCGCTCTTTATCTGAAGTGCATATAACTGCTCCTAAGCCGTAGATCGTCTGACTAGCTAACTGGAAAGCTTCCTCTTCAGTCTCGGCACGCACAATACTTACTACAGGACCAAACAACTCCTCATCAAATGCAGCCATACCAGGCAAAACACCTGTCAGGACTGTAGGTGGATAGAAAAAACCATCGCCATCAGGAATTTTTCCACCGCACAATAGCTCAGCACCAGCAGCCACACTAGATTGAATTTGCTCATGTACATGCTGCCTTAAATCTTCTCGAGCTAATGGTCCAAGATTCGTAGTAGCGTCTAAGGGATCAGCACAGCGGTATTGCTGAATCTTATCAAGCACACAGCGCAACCATTGATCATAAATATATCCCACAACGATACAGCGCTTGGGAGCAATGCATATCTGCCCTGCATTCAGCATTCTTGCAGCCACAGAAATCTCTGCAGCCAGCTCAACATCAGCATCACTTAAGATTACGCAGGGGTCTGACCCTCCTAACTCTAATGAAACCTTTTTTAAAGCCGAGCCAGCTTGAGCCCCAACAATTCTTCCAGCTGCAGCACTACCAGTCAACGCCACACCTTTAACTCTACCATCATGAATAATCGCCTCCACCTGATCAACATCCACAACTAAAGTCGTAAACACGCCTTTTGGGAAACCCGCCTCTTCAAATAAACTCGCAATCTTTACAGCGCATCCCGTGACGTTTGGCGCATGCTTTAGCAGAACTACATTACCAGCCAATACTTGACTCACTGCAAATCGAAACACCTGCCACAATGGAAAATTCCATGGCATTATAGCCAACAAAACACCCAGTGGCTCATAATGAACAGCACTATAGTGAAACTCTGTCTGGACCACTTCTGGCTTTAACCAACTCTCTATATGGTCAACTTGGTACTGACACAACAAACTGCATTTTTTAACCTCAGCAATCGACTGTGTTAATGGCTTACCCATTTCCTCAGTCATTAATGCTGCAATCTCAAGCTCCTGAGACTTAAGCAACGACTGTAAAGCCAACATATAATCACATCTCAAAGAGAGTGAAAGATTCTTCCATTGAGAGAACTGTTCGTCAGCTACAGTCAAAGCACGATCGATATTTTTTAGGGTGAATGGTGAATATTCCTGGAGTAGCATCCCATTTGCTGGATTATACGTAATCAATATTATTCTCCTTAGATACTGATATCTTGAAAACAATACTGTAACAAAAAATCATGCTCTTTACTTTATCGGTAAGCTATCTTACTATCCCGAATCGTCAGGGGTGCGCCATTATGCGCTGAGAAGAGTCATCTAACCCTTAGAACCTGATCTAGGAATACTAGCGTAGGAAGACAAGCATATGACATTACCTTCATTCGGCACATACTCCCTAACAATATCAACAGCCCTCTACACTGTTTGGCTACTACCACAGATCCTATATAACTTTCGTCATCACAATATTACTGAGACGAGTTTCTTTATGCATGCTTTTATTATGATGGGCTGTGCCTTTGACTTAAATTATGGGCTAGGCGCACACCTACCGATCCAATATTTATGGGTATCTTGTTTAAACCTTACCCTATTAATCATCCAGCACTACCAATGGTTCTCACATCGCAAAACAACACCTATAATTCTTTACTGGTTACTACTCAGCTTTCTCGTAATCAGCTTAATAACCTATTCCGTATTATCACATCACTATAACTGGACAACACCTAAAAATGTCATCTTAGCCTTTGGATGGCTGGCTAATAGCAGTTTTCTCCTCTACCCAGTACCTCAAATTATCAAGCAATATCACAACCACAGCGCAAGTGGGATCAGCTTAACCTTTATCTTTCTAAGCCTTACGCTAAATATGCTAGACCTATTTAGTGCATATGCACTAACCTGGCCAAAACCAAGTTATATAGGGCCGTTTATACTCATCAATTGCCAGCTCATATTGCTCTATCAACACTACTTTTATCATGCTAGAAGAAATAACGCATATGGAAAAACAAGCACTAATTATTGCTAATGGATCACAAAGGTCATTAGAAAATATTATCCGCTACAGCGAAAATCGCAGGATTATTGCACTCGATGGAGCATATAACCAGCTAAGCAATGAATCGATTATCATCGATAGTATTATTGGTGATCTCGATTCGATCACACCAGAAGCATGCCTAAAAGCAAAACAACTCGGGGTGAAAATCATTCATGTCGCCAATCAAAATTACACTGATCTAGATAAAGCCATCCGACACCTTGATCAACAGCATTTTTCAGATATCATTATTCTTAATGCAACTGGACTGCGTATGGACCATACACTCCATAACTTACAGCTACTATCACGGTACTACCAACCACATCGCCCTATAAAAATAATCACTGAAACGGAAACAATCACTTTAGTGAAAGACAAAATGATTACATTAACTGGCAAATCTGAAACTGGCATAGGGATAATAGGAGCACCCAAAGGTATAGTCAGTAGCCAAGGGCTTATGTATGACATGGATGAATTAACACTAGAGTTTGGCTACCAAGACTCGACCAGCAATTGCCTCAAACATCAAAATGCAACACTAACAGTTAACGGGCAAGTGCTTCTTACTCAAAACCTTCAGTAAATTACCGTTTAAAATCAAGCATTCATTATATTATGTACAAATCTCTGATACACTCGCTTATCTTTATCACAAAAAACTATATACTCCATGCTTCGATACAGCCTCATAGTCCTACTCTCTGTATGCGGATTACTCACCATAAACTTAACTGTTTTTGCTGAAAACAAATCTCTATCAAGCATTAATCAAAAAATTTCATCCATCAAACTACAACTCAACAAAGACACCTTAAACCGTAATCAATTACAAAAAAAACTTAAAAATTTAGATGAAGAAACTGCAACCATCTCAAAATCTATTCAAAAAAATCAGCGACAAGCTCAACAAAAGAAAAACCGCATCCGCCAACTAGAACGGCAAAAAGATCAATTTCAAAGCACACTACATAGTCAAAAAAAACAACTCACTGAAGAGCTCCAAGCGGCTTATATGACTAGTCGGCAACCCTACCTAAAACTATTACTGAGCCAACACAACCCACAAGAACTCAACAGAATTGCACAATATTATCGCTATTTACATGAATACCAAGAAAAACGCATCAATGCGCTTGAAAAAACTATAGATGATATCCAAGCTAATAAACAACAACTGCGTAAAGAACAACAACAACTTCAACAACTAGCGACTCAACAAAAACAACAAAAGTCCTCTCTTACGAAAACTTCGCAGAAAAGAAAAACGCTGATACACACTATCAATAAAAAAATTAAAGCTCACAACCAAACTCTCAGCGTACTCAATCATAATAAAGTACAGCTTAACCAAACCATACAACAACTCAATAAACCCAGCATACAATCTAGCCAGCTCTTTATAGAGCAAAAAGGATCACTAGCATGGCCTACTAAAGGTCGTATTACCCATCATTTTGGTACCAAAATACAACAAAGCGAGTTAACATGGTCTGGCGTTGTTGTACGAGCCCCTGAGGGACAGCCTGTAAAAGCCATCGCCAGTGGTGATGTGATATTTTCAAAATGGTTATCTGGATATGGGCTACTAGTTATCATAAATCATGGAGATGGTTACATGAGTCTATACGGAAGAAACCAAGCAATTTACACCAAAAAAGGTGACCATGTTAATGCTGGGCAACAAATTGCAACCGTAGGCCAAACCGGTGGTTTTGACAGCCCCAGTCTATATTTTGCCATTCGCCATAATGCTAAGCCCCTAAATCCATCACGATGGTGTCATGCCTAACTCAGCTCTTAAACAAGGAATGTATTAATGAAACTGTTAAAATCACTCACCATACTCAGCACTAGCGCACTGATTATCAGTTCATTCGTTCTACCAATGAGTTTCGGTATAAACTCTCTTGGAAAAGGCTATAACTCACCATCAGCTGTACCCAATGATGAAATACAAGAGTTCGTTACTGCAATTACAGCTATTAAACATTATTATATTTCAGACACAAAGGATAAAACTCTATTTAATAACGCCATTAGTGGCATGTTAACCCACCTAGACCCCCACTCAAGCTATCTTGATAAAGAAGCACTAAAACAAATGACCAGCACTGTCTCTGGGGAGTTTGTAGGCATAGGCATTGAGCTTACCGTTGATAAAGGTGCCCTCAAAGTTATTAGCCCTCTAGATGGCACGCCTGCCGATAAAGCCGGCCTAAAGACCAATGACCTGATCATCAAAGTTGACAACACGCTTGTAGAGAACATGAGCTTAAGTGAGGCCATCAGTAAAATCAAAGGCAAAAAAGGCACGTTGGTCACACTCACTATCTTAAGACCTCATGTTGCAAAACCAATTATTGTCTCTATAAAACGTGACACAATTAAAGTAGTCACCGTAAAAACAAAACTATTAGATGATCACTATGGCTATGCTCGACTAAGCTTCTTTCAAGGCAAAGCTGATCAAGAACTAAAAGCTGCTATCGCACAACTAAAAAAGGCGACCAACAACCAATTAAATGGACTAGTTTTAGATCTTCGCAACAATCCCGGTGGACTATTAAACCTTAGTGGTGAAATCACCGATTTATTCCTAGATAAAAACACGACACAACGTTACAAAAATCTTATTGTGTATACTAAAGGTCGTATACCTGGGTCAGACATTACAATTAAAGCAAAACCTCATGATATTATCCCGAATGTACCATTAGTGGTATTAATCAACTCAGGCTCAGCATCTGCATCTGAAATTGTAGC
>DMFG01000037.1:7388-8368 GCA_003450655.1 Coxiellaceae bacterium
AGCATCTGCATCTGAAATTGTAGCCGGTGCGCTACAGGATTATCATCGCGCTGTTATCATGGGAACAAAAAGTTTTGGCAAAGGCTCAGTACAAACTGTTATTCCTATCAGCAAAGACACTGCTATTAAATTAACAACCGCCCTTTACTACACTCCATCCGGTCGAGCCATTCAAGCAAAAGGCATTCAACCTAATGTCATCATCCCTTCTCTAGAAATTCAAAAAAAGGATAACGGCATCACACTCACAGAAGCAGATTTTAATCGCCATCTAAAGAACGGCTCACACAAAACAGACGTTCAAAAAAGTGTAACCAATAAGAAATCAACTGATTTTGAACTTGCACAAGAAGATTACCAATTATTTTCTGCACTCATGATGCTAAAAGGACTTCATAGCATACAATAATGTATGATACTTGCACGCTCTACCGCTTTACATTAACCTGCTATGACTAAGCTTTAATATAAGTCGTGAACCTATGCATACAATAAGTAATTTCACTTACCTATCTATCATTACAGCCGGCCTTATTATCTATTTATTTTTAGAGCAACGACGACATTTACGTTACTTACGTTCTATTCCTACACGCATCCATGTTAACGGCACCCGAGGGAAATCTAGCGTTAGTCGATTAATTGCTGCCGGCCTTCGAGCTGGAGGAGTTAGAACCTGCGCTAAAACCACCGGAACTTTGGCTCAATTCATTGACCCTAAAGGCAAAGAAGAACCTATCTATCGCATTGGCCATACTAATGTCATTGAACAACTTAGAATTATCCGAAAAAGTGCCGAACTAAACGCTGAAGCACTAGTGATAGAATGCATGGCGGTACAACCCTTACTTCAATCTTTATGTGAGTGCAAAATTGTCCAATCCACACATGGCGTACTATGTAATGCACGACCAGACCACTTAGATGTTATGGGTCCTACCGAAAAAGATGTAGCGCTAGCATTAGCAGGCACAGTATCA
>DMFG01000169.1 GCA_003450655.1 Coxiellaceae bacterium
AATCGCTATGGCAGTTTTACCAATTTGTCGATCGCCAATAATTAACTCACGTTGGCCTCGACCAATAGGTACCATCGCATCAATGGATTTAATCCCTGTTTGTAATGGCTGATCAACAGACTGCCTATCAATAACACCAGGAGCGATTTTTTCAATCGCTGACATTAAATCTGTTTCAATCGGGCCTTTCCCATCAATTGGACGACCTAATGTATCAACAACACGGCCCAGCAGGGCTTCGCCAACAGGCACTTCTAGAATTTTACCTGTACAACGCGCCACCATCCCTTCTTCAAGATGCCCATAGGATCCAAGCACAACGGCTCCAACGGAATCACGCTCCAGGTTAAATGCTAACCCATATGTTCCCCCAGGAAATTCTATCATTTCACCAAACATGACATCAGTCAGGCCATAAATACGAACAATCCCATCTTTTAAATTGACAATGGTACCTTCTGTTCTAACCTCAGCCTGAACATTCATACCATCAATTCTAGATTGAATTATTTTACTGATTTCTGATGCTTCTAATTGTGTTACTGACATCGCTATTAACCTCTTAAACTTTCACTTAAACGGGCCAATCGATTACTGACTGAACCATCCATCACCCAACTACCGACTTGAACAACAACACCACCTATTAAAGTAGCATCAATATTCAATTCCAATTGTGCTTTCGCACGCAATGTTTTTTCCACATATGCTTTCACTGAGCTCACTTCCGACTCAAGTAATGGACGAGCTGATCGCACATGCGCTGTCACAACACCTTCATGTTGCTCTAACTGCTCAACATACAAACGATGAATATCGGGCAATAATGCCAATCGTCTGTTCATCGTTAAGACCTGAATAAAATCTTTTATCAAGACTAAAAAATCTTCCGCAAGCTCAGGCACAGCCTCAATAACTGCCAGCAAAATACTTTGACGCTGCTCATCTTGATAATAAGGGCTCTGCAAGACAGTCTGCATAGAATCATTATCAACAGCATCCGATAGCATTGATAAAATAGGCAGCCAGTGATGTAACTTCTGCTGCTGTTTAGCTTGCTTAAACAGAGCCTTTGCATAAGGCCTTGCGACTGTAACCCCTTGAGTCATTAGCTATCACCCACTGTGTCAGAAACAATTTTCTCATCCAACCCAACATTAACGGTTAACTCTTGCTGCAAGACTTTTTCTGCACCAGCTACTGCCAACAGACTCACTTGCTCCATTAATATTTCTTTGGCTTGTGTGTATTCCTTCTGAATATCTGACTTAGCTAACTCCAGTAAACGACCACCTTCAATGCGAGCGGTTTCTTTAGCTTCCTCGACCATATGATGTGCACGAGTATTAGCCTGCTCAATAATTGATGCTGCTTCAGCTTTTGCTTCAGTACGAATAGCTTCAGACTGATAATGAGCTAACTCAAGCTCTTTCACACCTTGCTCTGCAGCCGCCAAGCCATCTGCTATCTTTTGTCGCCGCTCTTCCATAGCCTGAGTCAATACAGGCCAAACAAACTTCATGGTGAACCATATAAATAGTGCAAACGTAATCATTTGACCTAATATGGTTAAATTTAAATTCATAGTCGCTTACCCCGATTAATTCTTTCCGTACTACTTATTAGCCTGCGGCCAGCATCATGTGAACTTTTGATAATGCTGGTGTCAACGCTGGCATAAATACGGCCGGAGAAAATAACATTAAGAATCCCATTACCAAGCCGATAACAGCGAACGCATCTAGCAAACCCGCCATTAGAAACATATTACCCATAAGCATCGACTTTAGTTCTGGTTGACGAGCAATCCCTTCTAAAAATTTACCGCCTAATAAACCAAAACCAATGGCTGTTCCCATAGCAGGAATACCAATGAGTAATGCAGCAGCAATAAAAATGTTGCCGTATAAACCAACCAGTGTATGTAAAATGTCCATCATGTACTCCTTATTTAAAATTATAGTTAGTGTGTTTCATGCGCCATACTTAAATATACAATCGTTAGCATCATAAAAATGAAGGCTTGAATTGTAATAATTAAAATATGAAAAATCGCCCAAATACCGCCAGGGAACCACTGGAACCAGAAAGGTATCAGTGCTGCAACTAAGACAAAAATGAGTTCGCCTGCAAATAAATTACCAAATAATCGTAAAGCTAATGATAAAGGTTTTGCAATTTCCTCAACCAGCCTGAAAAACACATTAACTGGCATCAAATACCAGCCAAATGGCTTTGATAATATCTCTATCAATAAATTCTTCGCACCCTTAGCCTTAAAGTTATAGTAAATAATCATGATGAAAACAGTAAGTGCTAAAGCTATCGGAAGATTGATATCAGCGGTTGGCACTGCGCGAAAATGTGTCACACCCACTAGAGCAAGCAATCTCGGCAATAAATCTACGGGCAATAAATCCATGAGATTCATCAAGAACACCCAAAAGAATATCGTTAATGCCATTGGAGCAATGACTGGATTCTCACCATGAAACACTTGCTTGGTCATGCTATCTACTAGCTCAACCGCATACTCGACAAAGTTCTGCAATTTCCCAGGTGTTCCTGCTACAACTCGACGAGCAACAAAATACATTAATCCTAAAAAACCCATACCCAACAAAATAGAAACCACCAGAGTATCAACATTAATCACCCAAAAACTATCGCGAGCTGAACCCGCAATAGGATGCTGCCAATTCATCAAATGATGCTGGATATATTCCGTTGAAGTGATCTTTTCTTGATTCATTCCACTACCTTACAGAAGCCATAGGCACCAATGGCGCCAACACTAAACTAACACTGACCAAAACAACACCCACTAACAATGGAATCAGACTTAGAGTAAAACTGGACAAAAAGAAAACAGCCAGACCAGCTGTTAACAACAACTTAACTATTTCACCTAAGTAGAAAATAGCTAAAATTGATGAACCACTTCTTGCTCTAGAGCGATAAAAAAATATCATTGCAAATAAAGCATTAGGGAGCAAAACAGCGGAGCCACCACAAGCGACCGATAATGCTGTCGACTTTCCACCATAAAAAAAAGCTATTAATGTCGTCACAACAATCACCAACAACTGAGTAATTACTATTCGCTTTGGCGTGACCGACGACGCACTCCGCCCACCGCCTTGTTGCCAGTGATTACAACTCACCGACATGTTTTATAGCCCCTTGATAATTGACCGCGAGTATAATGGCTTTCGTCAACTTGTGCAACGGCTCGGAGAGCGTTACAAAGCAATAATCGGCCATATAACTTATGCATTGACATAGCCTAGCAAGCAATACGATTAATACCCCCCACACACTTAACCCGAACTTAAGCTATTGGGTTGTTTGTTGATCCACTGATGAATGCTTTTTACTGTACTGCTCAAAAAAACTAGCACCCCTAAAGACGGGCTTCCCAGACCCACAGTCCCCATATTGATGCATAATTCTCAACCCTATAATTACACCAACAATGAACACCACCACGATAAATAATCCTGCCTTCATAGCATCATGCCTTATTATTGAATTCGATCCAAAATACCATCCAGCTCATCTACACTATTGTAATGCACGACCAACTGTCCCTTCCCTTTGGGCTGATGTCGAAT
>DMFG01000067.1:0-186 GCA_003450655.1 Coxiellaceae bacterium
ATGATTACGGGCGGTGCAGAAAAAGGCAGTACTCCTTTAGGTATTGGTGGTTTTAATGCTTTAAAAGCGCTGTCGACTCGTAACGATGATCCAACGAAGGCTAGTCGTCCTTGGGATAAAGACCGTGATGGTTTTGTCTTAGGTGATGGTGCTGCTGTGTTGGTTTTAGAAGAGTATGAACATGCT
>DMFG01000067.1:485-2832 GCA_003450655.1 Coxiellaceae bacterium
TTTAGAAGAGTATGAACATGCTAAGGCGCGTGGTGCTAAGATTTATGCTGAAATGAAAGGTTTTGGTATGAGTGGTGATGCTTACCACATGACTGCGGCTGACCCTGATGGTGCAGGGTTTGTCTTAAGTATGAATCATGCCCTAAAAACAGCTGGAATGGCTCCTGAAGATATTGATTATGTAAATGCTCATGGGACTTCTACCCCTTTAGCAGATCCTATCGAGTTGGGGGCAGTGAAACAGGTTTTTGGCGATCATGCCTACCAGTTAGCTATGAGTTCCACAAAGTCCATGACCGGTCATCTTTTGGGTGCTGCTGGTGGTATTGAGGCGTTATTGAGCTGCTTGGCTATTCGCGATCAAATTGCTCCACCGACTATTAATTTAGATAATCCTTCTGAGGGCTGTGACCTAGATTTGATACCTCATCATGCTCGTTCAATGTCTATTCGTTCAGTGTTATCTAATTCTTTTGGTTTTGGGGGCACTAACTCCACATTGATTATCAGTCATCCAGATGCATAAACAACGCTGTTCTCGTTAGTCACTTTTCAGTATGATAGAGCCGATTGTTTACGTTATTAATTAGATAACACGGCTTCCTTATGAAGGGGTAATGAATGCGGTATTGGTTTCATCGGATGTTCCCTTGGCTATCAGGTTTGATGGTCGTTGTTACTGTGTTTACTGCAACACTGGGCGCTCTGTGGTTCATCCCCGTACGTTGGTCAGCATCATCCTTACTGATAACACCAGGAATGTCTGAGCGGGGAATCGCTCAGCGTGTGGCGTCTGCTAACGTCTCTTATCCAGCGTGGCTAACGACCTTGCTAGTCAGATCATTTGGGGGGCGTAGTACCGTTCACTATGGTGAGTACCGTTTAAATGAAATGATGTCATTATCACAATTATTGACTCACTTAAAAGATCAGTCAGGCTTAGTGCAACACCATGTGACACTTATAGAAGGTTGGACGTTTGCACAAATTAAGCGAGCTTTGTTGCACGATGACGCATTAAATCATTCGATGTTATCGGGCTCTAATGCTAGCTTGTTGAAGGCAATAGGAGTTGATGCAACGCATCCAGAAGGTCTATTTTATCCTGACACCTATCACTATGTCTGGGGGAGTTCTGCACTACGTATTTTGAAGCGGTCACATCAGTTGATGAATCAGGTTTTGCAGAAAGCTTGGGAAAAGCGTGCTACAGGCTTGCCGTATCAGACGCCCTACGAGGCATTGATCGTTGCTTCTATGATTGAAGTTGAATCACCGACGTTATCTGAGCGCCCATTAATAGCGGGTGTTATTTTAGAACGATTGAAGAAAGGCATGCGATTACAAATCGATCCAACTGTGCTCTATGGTGCTGGAAAGCTGTTTGGGTCTCCGATTACTAAAAAAGACTGGGCCACTATCACACCCTATAATACATATCGTCAATCAGGTCTGCCTCCAACACCGATTGATATGCCGAGTCGGTCATCCATCGAAGCTGCTTTGCACCCTATTAATAAAGGGTATCTTTATTATGTTTCTAATGGTGATGGCACGCATACGTTTTCAACGACCTATGCAAAACACCAGCAGGGGGTGGCGCGTTATCGTAAGATTGAACAACAAAGAAAACAACTGGAGCATCTTCCCTTATCATCATCATTACCAATCTTAAAGTTTGAGTGGCAGCGTGTGATGATGCGCTCTTTGCAATGGTTTATTTTAAATGGGTAGAACACTATGAATGCACGTACAGGTTATTTTATTTCATTAGAAGGTGTTGAAGGCGTCGGTAAAAGCACGGCTAAAACGTGGATTGAGGGTTTTATTCGACAGCATGGTATTGATTTAGTCGTTACTCGTGAACCGGGTGGAACAGAGGTTGCTGAGCAAATTCGTCAGGTGTTATTGCATTCTCATCAAGAGCCTGTCGCAATTGATACCGAGGTCTTGTTAATGTATGCCAGTCGGGCACAAAATATTCATCAAGTGATTACCCCCGCATTGGCGGCTAATCAGTGGGTGTTGGCTGATCGCTTTGCCGATGCGAGTTTGGCCTATCAGGGTGGTGGTCGTGAAGTGGGGCAAGAGCGTATGGCTATTGTCAATGACTGGGTACTACAAGGATTAAAACCCGATTTAACCATTTTGCTGGATGCACCGGTTGAAGTAGGTTTGCAACGCTTAGAAGCACGTGGTGATAAGGATCGTATTGAACAAGAGTCGGTTCACTTTTTTCATCGTGTCCGTGATGCGTATTTAAAGCTGGCGGATGATGAGCCTGATCGTTATCGAATAGTTGATGCAACCCAATCCATTGCTGAGGTTGAAGAGCAATTGCGTAATA
>DMFG01000209.1 GCA_003450655.1 Coxiellaceae bacterium
CCTGACACTGTTACGAGCAGATGATTACGTTCTTTAATCCACGCATCGGTATTTTCTACTAAGCTCGACAACCCTATTAGAGCAGCTACAACACCAGCGATATCCTCCATAAGGGGTAAAAATGGTTGTGCATCACTATCTTTATCAACCGTGTGTTCAAAAACTGCTGGAACAACCGTTAAACCCACCAATAAGAATGGTAAAAACACGCGAATAAAAGGCTGCGTTGCTACATATAATTCCGAGGATAATTTTTTTTCTGAATCACCTGATTGTGCGTGATACGTTTCACCTGAGACGACAGCTACAACAAAACTCATCATACCTACCCAACCTGACAATGGCAGTGCCAACTCTGGGGTATCAGTAAAATTAGACAGCAGCTCCTCGGTGACCTCAAAACCTATTATTCCAGCTAATAGATGTCGATTCTCATAAATAGATTGAAGCCAAGAGCTCGATTCTGCTTGAGATTTTTCTAACAAAGAGGCTTCTAAACCATCACCTATCACATTTCTTCTCATACCCAACCCCCACATTAAAAAGACACATTTATACGGAAAATAGGTCAATAATGTCAAATTAAGAAAAAATTAATTACAAGCTCAGAAAAATCCATGCGCGCTACCGTCCTCAAGTCAAACTGATTTTTTACTAGATATATTAGGAAGTTAACGACGCTACAAACCTTTTCAATCAGCAATCCATGGATTGATTGAGACTATAACACAGGTGGTCTTATCGAATTAACATCATCGATCATGCCAGTTAGCTAGAGGTTGCAATACACTGCAACAACTCCTTCACTTCCTCATCGGTCAATTCTCTACTTTGACCTTTAGGCAAATTCTTTGGCAAGATCACACTGCCAAAGCGCACACGCATGAGACGACTCACAACCACCTGTTGCGACTCCCACAAACGACGCACCAAACGGTTTCGCCCTTCTTTCACCAACACATGAAACCAATGATTACTGCCTTTACCGCCTGAATCAACCACGTGCTCAAATCGCGCCATACCATCATCCAATTTCACACCCCGTGTGATACGTTTGACCATAGCAGCATCCACATCACCTAGAATACGAACCGCATACTCACGCTCGATAGCACTGGAAGGGTGCATTAATCGATTCGCTAACTGACCATCATTGGTCAGCAATAATAATCCAGACGTATTAATATCCAGTCGCCCAACACTGACCCAACGCGCATGATGCAAGGTAGGTAAATGATCAAATACCGTCGCACGCCCTTCTGGATCTTGTCGTGTACAAATTTGGCCTTCTGGTTTGTGATATAACAATACCCGTGCAGCCTGGTCTTCTTGAATGGTGATGGACTTACCATCCACCTTAACCTGATCATCAACCCCAATACGATCACCCAGCTTTGCTGGCTTATCGTTGACGACGATACGCCCATCTTGAATCCAACGCTCAATTTCACGGCGCGAGGCGAAGCCTTGGCGTGCCAAAACTTTTTGAATTTTTTCTGTCATGAGGAAGTTCTTCTAGTTACTGATCAAGGAAACGGGTTTATACCAGCTCTACGGGTTCTTTAGCAACTGCAGTCACATCTGTTAAGGCATCACTATTTTCTACTGACTCAGATTGTATCGACGATTCATCGCTAGTTTCATCCGCAGACTCTTCTTCTTCCTCTGAGGCAACCCAAGTTGAACGTGCCGCTTCAATGGCCTCTAAACGCTCATCGGCATCAGCCAATACGGCAGCAATCTCTTCATCACTAACGCTTGGCGTAATCACGACCGCTTCTGTTGGAGTACTCACATCAGTCGATACTGTATCAGTAGAATCAGAGGCTACCTCGGCTGTGTTATCGGAAGATGCTTGTAGTGCTTTATCAATCGCCTGATTGGTATCCATGCTCAAATGCAGTTGCTCGGATAACACTTGCTCAACCTCTTCTAAATCCATCGATTCTTTCAAGGTAGGCAGCTCAGATAAAGCCGTTACATTAAAGTCATCCAGAAATTGCTTAGTGGTCGCAAAGAGTGCTGGCTTACCGGGTGTATCGCGATAACCCGCTTCTTTAATCCAATCACGGTCTATTAATGTACGTATGATATTAGAACTCACAACGACACCACGCACATCTTCAATCTCCGCACGAGTGATCGGTTGGCGATAGATAATAAGAGCCAAGGTTTCTAGTAGAGCACGCGAATAGCGAGGCGGTTTTTTCTCCCATAAACGTGACAACCAAGGTGACCATTGTTGAGCGGCTTGAAAACGATACCCCGTCGCCACTTCAACTAACTCAACACCACGACCTTCGTACATCGCTGCTAATGTTTGCAAGTCTGCTTTAATTTCTGCAGCTGTTGGGCAAACCTCTTCAGGAAATAATCCGCGTAATTTATCGACCGTTAACGGTGTTGCCGATGCGAATAAAGCCGCTTCTAAAATACATTGTTGTTCCGTCATTGTGTCAGACATAATCATTACTCCGCAGCTGTTGTTGCTTTAACGTGAATAGGGCCACAGATCTCAGCTTGCACAAGCTCCAAGACTTTTTGTCGCACTAATTCTAAAATCGCAATCAAAGAGACCACCACACCCACGCGCCCCTCTTTGACATCAAATAAACTGGTAAACTCAATAAAAGTATCGGGTGAAACACGCTCTAATACGAGTGTCATTCGCTCACGGACTGACAAAGCTTCATGAGCCACTTGGTGATTGGTATACAAACTGGCACGCCGCATCACCGCTTGGAAAGCATTTAAGATAGCATCGAAAGGCACATCAGGTGGTGGAGCGGACTCTGATAATTCAGGCTTTGCAGCATCCGCAATAAAAATTTCTCGATCAACACGAGGTAATTCATCCAATGCTTCTGCAGCCAATTTAAAACGCTCATACTCTTGCAAACGACGCATGAGTTCAGCACGAGGATCCTCACCTTCAGTCTCATCTTCAGAAGGTGGCTTGGGTAACAATAAGCGTGATTTAATTTCAGCTAACATCGCCGCCATGACTAAATACTCAGACGCCAATTCAATTTCCATCTCTTGCATCAGCTCAACATACTCGACGTACTGCTTAGTGATGTCGACGATGGGTATATTAAGGATATCAATATGCTGCTTTTTAATCAGATAGAGTAGCAAATCCAGCGGACCTTCAAAGGCTTCTAAAAAAACCTTTAGTGCACCTGGGGGAATATAGAGGTCTTGAGGTAATTCTGTGACCGCTTCACCAAAGACACGAATACTCGCATCAGCCAGCGCACTTTCTGGCTCAGCATTAAGCTGTGCCTCATCAATCATCTCAACTGGGGCGTCTTGTTCTACAACTTGATTCATTTTTAGTCAACTCTTCCGCTTTACTGGGTTTTTCATCGCCCTTTCATTTAGGCCAACACAATATAACACAGCCCTGAGTCTACTCAAACGGGCTCACATCACCACCACCTTCACGGACGATCTCGGGAATATCACTGGTTAGATCCACCACCGTACTAGGTTCACAGAGAGGAAAACCACTGTCCAATAATAGAGTTATCGCAGGATGACACTGCTCTAATGGATCATCATCCCATTCATGCTGACTCTCACTGTCTGCAGCAAATAAACTCACACTCAACAGCGGAGCCTCTAAACGCTCCAATAACCCAATCGCAACCAGGTGCCCCGTCACTCTCAGACCAATGGTTTTACGTTGTGGGTGGCGCAAACGCTTAGGCACTTGTTTTGTCGCTGGCAAAATAAACGTATAAGCTCCAGGCACACAAGATTTAATCTGTCTGAAATGAGCATTATTCACCTTTGCATACTCTGCCATATCTCGAAGGTCACGACATAATACGGTAAATAAATGTTGATCCTCTAAAGCGCGCACACGGCGAATCAATTGCACACCGGCATGGCTACCGACTTCGCAGGCTAAGGTATACCCGGTATCTGTCAAAAAGGCCACAACGCCATCGTCACGCAACACAGAGCAAGCTTGTTGCAAAGCACGTGGCTGTGGATTATCTGGATGAACCTCAATCCGTTGCATGATCACTACCCCAACATCCCCACTGAACACATCCTGATACAAGACGCCGACCTATCTTGTACCACCCCCCAAAGACCCTATCAAACATTGCATTATTTTCCTTTA
>DMFG01000101.1 GCA_003450655.1 Coxiellaceae bacterium
CAGAGTGTGAAAAAGCATTCCCAAACTTTACGTTTGCTAAAATCGATATTGAGGACCAGTCGGGTTTAGCTGAAGAGTTTCAGGTGCGTTCAGTGCCTGCCACTATGATTTTGCGAAACAGTGTGGTGGTTTGTATGGAGACAGGCGCATTAACACAATCAGTACTGACTGAGCTGTTAGAGCAGGCCAGTCAGCTGGATGTCTCGCAATTACCTCGATAGTTAAACCAGTCCGACAGAATTAAAATTTCCTTAAGAGAGCGTTATATTCGTAATTTTTAAGCGAATAGTGTGTGGTATACCCTATACTGAGAAGTAACAATGACTGATGAAAGTGGTCATGTTAGGAGGGGTTATGATACGAATTGCAGATTACTTGACTCAAGATACCGTTAATTTCTTTACTGGATTAAGAGAAAAATTCAGTGCGGAAGATATCAGTGCGCTTGGGTGGCATTCCCGATGGTTGGATCATGTGACTTATTTGCCGTCATCAGCATTGGTGTTTGAGCTTGAATTTGCTTGTCAAAATGAGGTGAATCGCCAGGAGTGGTTTGACGCCTGTGTTGCTGAGGGCATGATGGCGTTATTTGATCAGGAGGGTGAGTTAAAGTCCTCAATTCGTCGACGTTTAGCAGAGCTTGCAGGTCAAGATGAAAACACTTTGGATGACTTTCTCTACCATGGTCTCCCAAAAGATCAAGTGCATATACAATGGTTAGGTGGCTATTGCTTAAGTCTTATGGATAGGGCGTATCGCGCACTGCCGAGCGAATTTTTAGTATGCCCAGATGATGTCGACCCAAATGATTTTTTACCTGTGACGATGAGTTCTTGGGTCAATGCTCAACTGGCTCATAAGGCCAATCATCCTGAGTTATTTAATACAAGCCTTCGAGATGCCTATCGTAAACGGGATCAGCAGCGAGATGATCAGTTGGTTGGCTATTGGCGACGCGCTCAGCAGTGCGCATCAGAGGTGACACCCAGTAATGCCTCAAGTCAGAAAACCTTTTTAAAGGCTGTTAGGCAGTTGCATATGTGTTTAATCCTTCATCATAGGGATCAAAAAGGTGATGAGTTTAGTCAGGATGATGTTTACGAAGAGTATGAGCGTATTCAAAAACATTCAGGCGCGGCTGTTGAATTATCAGAGGCTAAAGCAGCTATGGTGTCCCAGATTTGCGAAGGTATTAGCTTGTTTTCTTCAGGTGGGGCTGGGCACGATGCGGTGATTGACTACAATCATGATTTAGAGGAACACTTTAAAGATTCATCATTGGATTTGAGGACAGAAAAGAATCTACTGTGGCACTCGCTGGTTTGTTTTGCATCGTTTGGTTTGAAGAAACAGGGAGATGATGGGGTCAATGGAGAGGTTTTAAGTGTTGCTGAAGACACTGCATTGATTGAGCCTGTGGTTGAGTTTCTAAAAGAGAGAAAAAGTCATCAAGACCTAGCTCAGTGGACTGTTAGTCGATCACCGGTGAGTCAATCATGGCGTTATTATTTTTTAAGTTGGATGCTGCCCGATATTTATCGACTGGAATTAGAGGCTCATCAGATTGCTGCACTGCGCATTGAAGATGTTGAGGATAAGAGGCAGTTTTATATTAATCGATTGAATAAAATGAATGAACTGTTGACGCAATGCCAGTGTTGGATGTCGCGTCATGAAGATCTTAGTTTATGGGAAAAGCTCAGGGGGGTGCATAAGCATAAGCGACAGGTGTCAGTGATGGGTTTAATGCAAACTTTGCGTACCGAAATAAAAAAAGACATGCATGAAATTGATGTTATCAGTGATAAAATATTTGTCGAAGAGAAAGCAGCAAGAGATGCGATTAATGAAAAATTACCGTCGCCCGTAAAGTCGCCATCAAGTCCTATTGTAAAATCTGCGAGTAGTTTGGGTGTTATTTGTGCGAGTTATTTTTTATTGGCTTGTTTAGCACGATGGGTTCCGCACCCGCATATGGCTCATTTCGCTGGGTTAATGATGCAGCTGGGTTTTTCTGGCGCCGCTGGCGTGGCTTACTCTAGAGGATGGATGTCTCGCTTATCATTATGGCAGCGTCAATCTTCAGGTAATTACAACGAAGCAGTGTCTAATGAAGTAGTATCTAGTGACGTAGTATCTAAAGATGCTGCTGTGGAGCTGTCAAAAGATGACAATATCAATACTGAGGGTATTGAATTATCGACAAATTATCATTCTCCGTAAGTATGTCGATAAAAAACTTGAGCGATTGTCGTCATGAAGATATTGTAGCCTCATCTGTATGGATTCAATGGGTGAAATAATGAGAATGATTACCTTGCGTTCGGGTTTTAAAATGCCTGCTCTGGGTTTAGGGACATGGAAAACCAAAACGGCAAAAGTCTACGATGTTGTGCGACAAGCCATTGCATGTGGTTATCGTCATATCGATTGTGCGCCGATCTATATGAATCAAGAGGCTGTTGGTCGTGCTTTGCAGGATGCTATTCAGGCTGGTGATGTCACCAGAGAAGAATTATGGATTACCTCCAAGTTATGGAATACATCACATGCGCCAGATGCAGTATTGCCGGCGTTTGAATCAACCTTGAAAGAGTTACGACTGGATTATCTGGATCTTTACTTGATGCATTGGCCAGTTGCCATGAGGGAAGAGCTAGGTTTTGGTCATGCGCGTTCGGGGCAGGATTATATTGCCTTAGAGGAGTTACCTCTGATCGATACTTGGCAAGCCATGGAGGCATTGCCGCAGGAGTGCGTTCGTACTATTGGTGTATCTAATTTTTCAGCTCAAAAAATTGATCAATTGTGTGAATCTGCAAATAGGATACCAGTGGTTAATCAAGTGGAGTGTCATCCTTACTTGCAGCAGCAGAAGCTGTACGAGGCATGTCATCGACATAATATTCATCTGACGGCTTATTCGCCGCTTGGTTCAGGTGATCGTCCCGATATGATTAAGCAAGTCGATGAGCCAGTGGTGTTGCGTGATCCCGTGATTGCTCGCTTGGCGGCTCAATTAGGAATAACATCAGCTCAGTTGATATTAGCTTGGCTGCAACAGCGTGGGTGGTCAGTGATTCCTAAGTCTTCCCATGCTGGTCGATTAACGGAAAACCTAGCATCTGCTGACGTTGTGCTATCAGAAGAGGTCATGGATGCCATAGCGGCAATCAATCAAGATTATCGTTTAGTATCGGGAAGCTTTTTTGCTATACCGGGTTCGCCTTACAGTGTTAGTTCCATTTGGGATGAATGATATTGATCAAATGTGTTATGTCACTGTGAAGTTTTCTTCGCTACGTTGGGTGAGTACTTCTACGCCCGTTGGTGTGACGGCCAGTGTGTGTTCCCATTGAGCGGAGAGTTTGCGATCTTTGGTGATGACTGTCCAATCGTCGTTGAGTAGTTTGACGTGTCGTTTGCCAAGGTTCACCATGGGTTCAATCGTGAAAGTCATGCCTTCTTGGAGTGTTAGGCCAGTGCCTGGTTTTCCATAGTGGAGCACCTGAATGGCTTCTTCATGAAAGGTGGTCCCAATGCCATGACCGCAATACTCGCGCACAATGCTGTAACGATTTTTTTCGGCATGTGCTTGAATAGCTGCTCCAATATCCCCTAGTTGTACCCCAGGTTTCACCATATTAATTCCAAGATAGAGGCACTCTTGAGTGATATCGATCAAACGTTGAACATATGGAGGTACATTTCCAACAATAAACATTTTGCTGGTGTCGCCGTGCCAGCCATCTTTGATGACCGTGACATCAATATTCACTATGTCTCCGTTTTTTAGCGGTTTTTCGTTGGGTATGCCGTGGCACACAACATGGTTAACGGAGGTGCAAACTGAGCGTGGGAAGCCTCGATAATTGAGTGGTGCAGGGATGGCCTGTTGTTCTTCGGTGATGTAACGGTGACATAAATCATTCAGTGCTTGCGTGGTGACTCCGGGTTGAACATGTGGGGCTATCATTTCGAGGACATCAGCGGCGAGTTTTCCAGCAATGCGCATAGCGTTGAGGTCTTCTTGAGATTTTAAGTGAATGGTCATAAGGAATCTTGTTGTTGTTCAGGGGGTTCTATGGTATAAAGCAACGCTGTGATTGGCAACCGTTTAGCGGCCCTTTCATGAAATTAGACACACAGGCCCTAACGTTATCTGGGGTGCTGGTCCTTGCAATGCATGAGGCTGGTCAGATAGCGGGTTCTGTGGAAGTTGCAATAATGCATAACTAACCCGGAGAATCGCAATGAGTTTGCAAGATATTTCTATGCGCCAGATGTTAGAGGCTGGTGTTCACTTTGGACATAAAACCCGTTACTGGAACCCTAAAATGAAGCGTTATATTTGGTCTAGTCACCAAAAGCTTCATATCATCAATCTAGAGCATTCACTACCTATGTTTCGTGATGCACTAAGTTTCATTGAAAATACGATTAAAAATCGTGGAAAAATTTTATTTGTAGGGACTAAACAGTCTGCTTGCGAAGTGGTACGTGAAGAAGCGATTCGTTGTGGTATGCCATACGTCGATCATCGTTGGTTAGGTGGTATGTTAACCAACTACAAAACTATCCGTTTATCCATTAAACGCCTAAAAGAACTAGAAGCTTTATTTGAGAAAAGCGAAATTAAAGGTTACACCAAGAAAGAAGTGCTTAATTTATTGCGCGAGAAAGATAAACTATCTAATTGTTTGTCAGGTATTAAAAACATGGGTTCATTGCCAGATGCATTATTTGTTATTGATGTTAACAATGAGAAAATTGCTATTCGTGAAGCTAATCGTTTAGGTATTCCGGTGATTGGTATTGTCGACACGAACTCCAGCCCTGATAATGTCGATTACGTTGTTCCTGGTAATGACGATGCGTATCGTGCCATTCGTTTTTACTGTCAGTCAGCAGCAAACTTAATCATTGATACACGCGGTTCTATGCAGCTAGAAGAAATCAAGCCGGTTAAGGCTGCAAAAGCGCCAGCAAAAGCTAAAAAAGTTGTTATTAAAGAAGTTGAGCCTGAAGCACCTGTAGAAGCTGAAGCACCAGCTGAAGCTAAAAAGAAAGTGGTTCGAAAAGTGACTAAAAAAGCTGATGAAGCGAAAGCAGATGAAGCTCAAGCTGAAGCAAAGCCTGCGGCTAAGAAGGCCGCTAAAAAGCCAGCAGCTAAAAAAGCAGCTACTAAAAAGCCAGCAGTAAAAAAAACTGCAGCTAAGAAGCCTACCGCTAAAAAAACAGCAGCAAAGAAAGCTGCTAAAAAAACAGCAGAATAATTTAAGCACATTACAGCCCCTGGCTGCTCAAACTTAGTCGGTGATTAAGGTGAGCGGGTAGGGGTTCTTATTATAAAGAAGAGGAAAAGTTTATGCTAAAAATTACAGCACAGATGGTAAAAGAGCTGCGTGAAATGACAGGCGCAGGCATGATGGAATGCAAGAAGGCGTTAACAGAAGCAGAAGGTAGTATTGATAATGCTGTTGATATTATGCGTACACGTGGTCAAGCAAAAGCAGCTAAGCGAGCTAGCAAAGTTGCAGCTGAAGGTGTTGTTGTGACACGTTGCAGTGAAGATGGTTTGTCAGCAATGATGATTGAGGTCAACTGTGAAACTGATTTCGTCGCGCGTGACTCTAACTTCCTTGATTTTGCACAACAGTTAGCAAGTACTGGTCTAGAAGCGGGTGTCACTAGTGTTGATGCATTAATGGCTTTATCGCCAAATGGTAATGAAACGTTTGAAGAGCAACGCCAAGCATTGATTAACAAGATCGGTGAAAATGTCAAAGTGCGTCGTTGTCAGTTGATGACATCAACAGGCATTGTAGGTTCTTATAACCATGGTAGTCGTATTGGTGTGTTGGTTGATTTAGATCAAGCTAATGCAGACCTTGCGAAAGACGTTGCTATGCATGTTGCGGCATCTAATCCTCAAGCTATTGATGAAAGTGGTGTTGATGCAGCATTGATTGAAAAAGAAAAAGCTATTTTTTCAGAACAAGCGAAAGAGTCCGGGAAGCCTGATAATATCGTTGAGAAAATGGTTCAAGGCCGTGTAAGTAAATTTTTAAAGGAAATTTGTTTGGTGAGTCAGCCGTTTGTGAAAGACCCAGATCAAACTGTGGGACAATTGCTGAAAACAGCAGATGCTAGTATTGCACAGGTTGTTCGCTTTGAAGTGGGTGAAGGAATTGAGAAAGAAACGATTGATTTTGCAGAAGAGGTAAAAGCACAAGTAGCAGGGAGTTAATACTGATGACAACACAGCAACCGGCGTATGCCCGCATACTATTAAAGATGAGTGGTGAGGCATTGATGGGGGGAGGCACTTCTGCCATTGAGCCTGCGACTATTGATCGTATGGTTTCGGAAATTAACGAAGTCCAAGCCTTAGGTGTCCAGGTTGCTATTGTCGTTGGTGGCGGTAATTTTTTTCGGGGGGCTGCATTATCTGAAATCGGCATTAGTCGAATTACAGGTGATTATATGGGTATGTTAGCAAC
>DMFG01000168.1 GCA_003450655.1 Coxiellaceae bacterium
TGACTATGAAATAAACAGCTGAGGTTTTTATAATCGCCACTAGTTCACTGTAATTCCGATCTCCTTTTGCATGCCCGACCAAACTTTCGGTCGTGTTCGCAAAGGCATCTAGCGTTAAAGTTAAAGTGAAGGAAAACTGAAATAATAATTGATTGGCAGCGAGCGTTGCACCATCTAAGTGTGACGATACAATAAAAAACGATTGATTAGCGACTAAAATGCACAAGGATCGAATTAATAAGTTGCTATTGGCTTGAAAAAAAACGCGATAGTCTTTCCAGTTGATTGATAAGGTTGATCGAAGTACTTGTAGTAGTGATTGTTGTTGTTGATGAATGATGCGAAGAAAGATCAGAAAAGCTATTATGAATGCGCTCCCTTCGCCAATCACCGTCGAAATGGCAATCGCTTTGACGTTTCCGTGAAGGACTAGAACACTAAAAGCACTGCAACTTCCAGTCACAAGAATAGTAATAATAGCCATCATCATTCCGTAGAGGGGTTTTTGTATCGCGATAAAAAAACCCAGTAAAATGTAGTTAAAGAGTATAAAGACTATCGCATAAATGGCGATTGAAAAGTAATCGCTAAATAATTGATAGATCGTTTCGTTAATACCGCTGATGGCTAATATTGATTGCTCGATGATGGGGTGAGCGATAATGAGAACCAGTGTGATGATGCTGGCCAGGATGAATGACTGAACCATCCATCGAGTAATCGAATCCCAGGCGTTGATAGCCAGTGATTGTGCTACTTTACCGGTAGTGCTCATTCTTAAAAATGAGAACATGTAGGATAAAAATACCATCATCGAGCCACCTAGACTGATGGCAGAAAGGTAGTCACTGACAGGTAGGTGACCCAGTAAGGATGAGTTGATCACCGCACAAAGAGGCACGCAGATATTCGGTAATATGAGCGGTAACGACATGAAAAGAACGCGTTTGTACATTAATCTCTCAGCAGTTTGGGGTTGATGAGGTGCGGCATACTATCACAACCTATCCATGATGCGTGTCATGTTTACGGATCTTTTCCATGGCATGGACACTGTATTGGGAGTTCACTATACTGCATGACGACACTTCTGCTCGACAGAGCAATCAACAACAAAACTAAGCGAGATAATCATGATGCTCAAAACTTTTGCGACAATGATCAAATACTGTTTGCCCAGTCAGTCCACACTATCGGCTCACTGTGATGGCCCTTGTGGTATCTACGACCCAGCCTCTGTGCGCATAGCTGCTGAAGCGGCTGTATCGATGACTAAGAAAATGTTGGCGTTACCATTGCCTGACGCTACTGATGCCAAGGCGGTCGCGAACTATCACAATACACTAGCGCGTTATGCTTCGATTAAAGAAGAGCAAGCGCATTTAGCTAAAACCGAGTTATTAGTGCTGTGGACCGATTATTTCAAACCACCACACCTAGAGCAGTACCCAGATCTACACGACACCTTTTGGAAGGCAGCTAAGTTATGTTCAGCTGTTAAGGTCGAAGTCAGTGCTGAGCATGCTGAAGAACTGATGGATGCTGTAAAAACCATCCATGATATTTTTTGGGCGACTAAAAACCGTCAAGTGGATTGGTATTTAGCTGGATAAGCTACTTTAATTATGTTGATTCAGTCACAGAGCCCTGATTCATCAGGGCTCTCTCTCACATGTATTCCTAAATTATCATCGTGGAAATTGTTGCAGTGGTTGTTCGGTCGACTGCGACGCTATCGTATCGAGGGTGATTCTATGATGCCAACACTGAAGTCTGGTGACGAGGTGCTGGTTAAGCCTCATCGGTATGTTTGTTTTTATCAAGAGGGTGATTGCGTGTGCTTTTACCGCCCGGATAAACCGGAGTTAATGTGTGTTAAACGTATTCAACAGGTGTTTGATCAGTCGTGGTTTGAGATGATGGGTGATAATAAAGCCTGTAGTACAGATAGCCGACACTATGGTCGTGTTCCGGTGAGTTATATGCTGGGGCGAGTCGTATGCTCGTTTCCATAAGTACGCTGAGTCTGAGTGGGTGATAAGAGTGATCGATAAAGGTAAATGTTATGAGAGCAAGTGAGCAAGAGATAGTCAATCGTCGGACGGTGTTGTATACGGGTTCTAATCGCAGCGCAAAACGTGATCAGGCGTTGTCAGTGCAAGAGCTGAAGCATGTTCAAACTGACTCTCTGATGTCACCGTATGTTTTTAAGATGAGTCCGCAGTATTTCAAGGATTATTTGCAACAGGTTGAGTCATTTTCTCATGTGTCTAGTTTTTCATCGCTAGCTAAGTTAGCTCGGGATGAAGGTTGGGAGTATAGTCCGAATTATTTAGCTTTTGAAGAGATTAAGCCTATTTTTACCCGCTTTGTGGAAGCTTTAGAGCCGCGTTATAGCACTATGAAATTAGTTCAACAGCGGTATGATCGTGTAAAGAAGCCTGTGGCACGCTCTAATGTGTCACCTGATTCTATTGATTCGCATAACCGGTTGGTGAGCCAGTGGCATGGTCAGTTACAAAGTGCTGAAGCTGAATTTAAGCAAGGGTTGAATGATAGTTGGGATGCTTTCATACGTCATTTCTATCAGCAAACGGCATGGCCTGATGCTTGGTGTGAGTGGCGTCAAAGCTCTGCGGGTTGTTTGCAGTCATGCTTCGAGCAAAGTACTTGGTGGGATAGTGAGCTTAATGATTGGTTTTTTAAACCTCTATTGATCTTGCATCAAATGCAGCATTTTATGGGACATTCTTCACAGCGTGCTGCTGTCTCACTTGACTGGGATGGTTGTGGAAAAATTCTCACGGTCAGCGATCAGTCAAGCCCCCCGCATATTTTTTTAGAAGGGTATCACTCTCAGGTTGAGATGGAGTTGCCTTTATTTCATGCCACGCGAGATGCATTGTTGAATCATATGCGTTCACAGGTTAACAATAGTGACGTATCATTACCTCGACAGTTTCATTTTTATGATGATAAATATGCGGACATTGTTTATGACTTCTTTAAAACGCGTCAACATTTAATACCTGAAGGATTAGCATTAGT
>DMFG01000211.1 GCA_003450655.1 Coxiellaceae bacterium
GACTCAGTGACGACCGTTCATTGACATAGTGCGGTGTGATGATGGCCTTAATGGTTTTCCTGGGGTGAGGGCGTGTGTATGGGTAAGCCGTGATAAGTAGTTGAGGGGAGCTGTTAGTAGCGATGAGTCCTCGCTTGTGAGTGCTTTGCGAGAGTGTTATGCGAAGCGCTGCTTGATCTGTGAGTAACTGATTCGCTGTTAATACATCATGACAGAGCTGTTGGATGTTGTATGTTGGCCAATCAAGTCCTAATGCGTGTGCGCCTTGTTTGAGTCGTGCGAGGTGTGCCTCAACATGCTCGATGTGGCCTTGATAGGTTCGCAAGGTTTCAAACACGCCTTCTCCGAGTAGATACCCTCTATCCGTGGCTCTTGGATCATCATCGATAGCAATCATGTTATGATTTTTTGCAATTAGCATGAGTGGGTGCTCGTTAAAAAAAACGCGCCAATGATGGCGCGTTATTGATGGTGCAAGAGCCTTTAGACCAAATCAAAATCAGGTAAAGCTTTTTTACTCACCAAATGGTTTTTTAACTCGACATATCGAGGTAGGCCATTTTCATAAGGTTGCGGAGCTTGGCCTTCGATGAGAGGACGTAGGTAATCCATACAGGCTTCGGTAATGCCAAAGCCATCTTCGCGAATAAAGTGCGGTGGGATGGTTTTTTCAACATTAGCAACACCAGCTAAGGGTGCTGTCCCGATTGACCACTGGTATGGTGATGTGGATTGACGATCGATAGTGAGCATCACGTTATTGCTGCCTGCAAGGGCATGTTCAATTGCAGCTTCACCAATTGCGCAGGCATGATCAAGATCGGTTTGAGAGGCTACGTAGCGCGCTGATCGTTGTAGATAGTCAGCAACGGCCCAGTGATTTTTAATGCCTAATTGTTGACGAATGAAGTTTGCCAGCACAGGAGCAATGCCGCCTAGTTGTTGATGGCCAAAAGCATCCAGTTCAGATGACTCTGTTAAAAACTTACCATTTTGGTTGCGAACACCTTCTGAGGCAACAATCACGCAATGGCCTTCTTCCTCGACAGTTTGTTTTACCGTACTTAAAAAGCGTGTGACATCAAAAGCAATTTCAGGCATTAAGATGATGTGTGGTGCCCGTGTTACACCAAGGTGTGATAACGCTGTAGATGCGGCAATCCAACCGGCATGACGTCCCATGACTTCTAGGATGAATACTTTAGTAGAAGTTTCAGACATGCTTTTGACATCGAGAGCTGTGCCGCTGATTGATGTGGAAAGGTATTTAGCAACTGAACCAAATCCGGGGCAACAGTCGGTGTGAGGTAGATCATTATCAATCGTTTTGGGTAGGCCAATGACGGTTAAAGGGTAGTCGTTTTGTTCGAAATATTGAGAAATTTTATGGGCTGTGTCTTGGGAATCTCCGCCGCCATTGTAAAACATGTAACCAATATTGTGTGCTTTGAAGACCTCGAGTAAGCGTTGGTACTGACGGTCATCAACAGCAGGGTCGTTTAACTTGAAGCGACAGGAGCCAAATGCACTACCGGGTGTGTGTTTAAGTTGTTCAATGGTTTCAGGGTTTTCAAGACTGGTGTCGATGAGCTCATCGCGCAACGCACCGATAATGCCATTTTTTCCGGCATATACAGTGCCTAATTCAGGGTGATTTTTAGCGGCTTGGATTAATGAGGCAGCTGTAGCATTGATAACAGCCGTTGGTCCGCCAGATTGTGCGTAAAAAATGTTATTTGGTGTCATTCCCTTACCCCCTTGTTTTAAAAACTGATCATAGCATTGACAGCCTGCGTTGTGCTAGACTTTTGCCCAGATTGCGCATGTTGAGGGGAGTTTATGCGAATTCATATTGTGGGAATAGCAGGTACTTTCATGGCCGGTGTGGCCTTGATTGCGCGTGAACTTGGCTGTCAGGTCTCTGGTTGTGATGATCAGATTTATCCACCCATGTCCGATGTATTAGCTACGGCAGGCATTGAAGTCACCACCGGTTATGATGTGAGTCAATTGTCACAGGAAGATGATTGGGTGATTATTGGTAATGCCTATTCGCGTGGTCATCCCTATGTCGAAGCCATTTTAAATGGCGGTTATCGTTATTGTTCAGGCCCCGAGTGGTTAGCTCAGCATGTATTATGTCATCAACACGTTTTAGCGGTCTCAGGTACTCATGGTAAAACCACCACCAGTAGTTTATTGGCTTGGTTGTTAGAATCAGCAGGATTATCACCTTCTTTTTTGATCGGTGGTGCTCCAAAAAACTTTTCACAACCGGCTCGCTGGAAAAATTCGCGACATTTTGTGATTGAGGCTGATGAATACGATACCGCGTTTTTCGATAAGCGTTCTAAGTTTGTGCATTATCGTCCTGATGTATTGGTGATGAATAACTTAGAGTTTGACCATGCCGATATTTTTCCAGATTTATCGGCTATACAAACACAGTTTCATCATTTAGTGCGCACCGTTCCAAGTCAGGGTCGACTGATTGTGCCAACCCATTGTGAGGCCATTAATACTGTTTTACAACAAGGCGTCTGGTCTCCTGTTGTGACTGTTGGGTCTGAGGGTGATTGGCAGGCAAAATGCATTGCCGATGATGGTTCTGAGTTTGAGTTATGGTTTCAGTCAACCTGCTTGGGTAGGGTGACATGGAATATCTTAGGGGTTCACAATGTTTCGAACGCCTTGTCAGCTTGTGCTGCAGCAGTTCAAGCGGGTGTACCGATAGAGCAGTTAGTGCCTGCTTTAATCGGATTTCAAGGCGTGCGTCGTCGTATGGAGCTTGTTTTGCAGCAGCAAGGGTTAACGATTTTTGATGATTTTGCACATCATCCAACAGC
>DMFG01000138.1 GCA_003450655.1 Coxiellaceae bacterium
TATAAGTCATGGCTAGGTCCTTAGTAAAAAGTGTGTTCGTTTTCAGCGACATCTTCGCGCGAAATGGCTTTTTTGTCATGCCAGACACTCCAATAGGCGAATATCTTATAAGCTAAGATAATCAAAAGGATCACGACGCCAACATATAGCATAGTATTTAAAGCGTATTGTGTAGATACGCCATTCCAGACTGTGATACTTTGATTGGGTTTGATGCTGGATGGCATCAGAAAAGGAAATAGTGTCGCACCAGCAGTTGCAATGATGCCTGATACACACATCACACTGCCCCAAAAGCAAGTGGCATACCACCTGAAATAATTGGCCCACAATGATAAGAGTGCTCCAACAATCATCATGCCAGGTGCAAATCGTTTCCATTCATAAACATTAAGTGACTGGAGCCATGCACCATTTTTTATACTCACTACATTATCAAAAGGAACGTTACGTGGATCGACTGGCGATGACTCGAGAATATAGCCGGGCATGTGAGCCACAAAAAATCCTGCTGCGATAAACATGGCGAGAGTTAATAGTGTTGAAATCACATGTCCCACGCGTGCAGTTTGTCGTAAGGGATTTTCTGTGCGCCTAGCTAGATAGGAAAAACCATGCATGATGGTCATTACGAGTGCCATAACGCCGCAATAAATGCCAATGGGATTAAGTAATGAACTGAATCCGCCCACGTAAAATGATCGCATGGTGATGGTGTCAAAGTAGAAAGGATAGCCATGAAAGCAATTGCCAAAGGCTAATCCAAAAATAAATACAGGGATAAGAGAGCTAGTAAAGAGTCCCCAATCCCAGAAACGACGCCACAGAGCGCTGTCTATTTTACTGCGGTAGTCATAACCGGGTGGTCTTAAAAAGAACCCCCAAACAATAGCAAACATGGCGAAATACATACCTGAAAAAGCCGTGCTATACACCAGTGGCCATACAACAAAAAGCGCCCCACCTGCAAAAACAATCCAAGTCTGATTGCCATCCCATGTCGGTGCGCTAGCATTGAGGGCAACACGACGATCAACTTCTTTTTTGAGAAATGGCATGATTAGAGTAACGCCTAAATCAAAACCAGCGGTTGATGCGTAGACCATTAAAATGACGCCAACAATCACCCACCAGACGATTTTTAGTATTGCAAACTCAAGCATGATGTTTTCCTCCTGAAAACCAATTTATGTCTTGTTATGTTCAAAGTAATAGCGTTTCGTCCCTAAACAGCTAGGACCTTTTCTGGCATATTTGATCATGAGTGTCATCTCAAGAATAAACAATGTGATGTAGAACCCAATAAAACAAATCAAGCTGGTAGCGATGGTTCCTACATCGACCGACGATGCTCCCATAAAAGTCGGCAAGATATAGTGGATGACCCAAGGCTGTCGCCCGGTTTCCGCTAGTACCCAACCACATTCGGCAGCAAGAAAGGGTAGTGGTATAGAGAGTACCGCTATCCATAAAAATTTTCTGTAATAGTCATGCATTCCTCTAAGGCTGATCAATAGAGCAAAACAAAATACCGCCATTATGATCATCCAAAACCCAATCATAAAACGAAATGACCAAAATGCTGTGGCAACATTTGGAATTGCAAGTTTTGTTGCTTTATCGATAATTTCAGGAGTTGCTACTGTTGCGGTAGGATCGACATGCTTGGCTAGAAAGCCAAAACCAATGTCTGCGCTATTAGCTTCAAAAATTTTCTGGTTTTCTGTGACATTGATGCCTTTTCTGATATTTTGAAGCGCATTGTAGGCACTCAGTCCATTAATGACTTTGGATTGATAGCCTTCTCTAATTTGTTGAACTCCCTCAACAGTTCCACTCAGCGAGTGATCAGCGATGATGCTTAAGGCATAAGGTATGGTCACAGCATAATGGTTCACTTCCTTTTCTTGATCAGGCAGTGCAACTACGGTCCATGCGGCGGGTGGTGTTTGTGTGTACCATTGAGCTTCAATGGCTGCCATTTTTTCAGGCTCATACTTGCTGACAGCAAGGCCATTGGCATCTCCATAGAATGCAGCGCACAGCGCACAACAAAACCCAAATGCTGCGGCAATTCCCATGGAGCGTTTAGCAAACTCAACGTCTCTTTTCTTGATGAGGTAGTACGCGCTGATACCCACGACAAACATCGCGCCTGTAACATAGCCTGCATTGGCGACATGAGCTACGCGAACTTGTGCTAATTGGCTGATATAGAGGTTTATGATGCTATTGACGTTCATGGTCATACTTGCAAAGTCAAAGGTTGAGCCCGGTGTGGGGTGTTGCATCCAGCTATTCGCGGCAAGAATATTCACAATTGACAGGCTAGCACCTAGTGCCATGAAAAAAGTAACGGTTAAGTGAGCTGTTTTACTGATTTTATTCCAGGTAAAGAAGAATAAACCAAACATGGTAGCCTCGAGCATAAATGCAGTGATACCTTCGATCGCTAGGATGGGTGCAAAGCTTCCGCCAATCATGCGTGAGAAATAAGCCCAGTTAGTACCAAACTCAAATTCCATGGTGGTACCAGTGACAATACCCATTGCAAAATTAATCGCCAGTAATTTGGCCCAAAACTTTGTCATGTCTCGGTAAATGACTTTGCCGCTTCTCACGTAAGCTGCTTCCATGATGAAAACAATCCATGTGAGTCCTAATGTTAAGGGGACAAACAAAAAGTGAAACATGGCAGTGAAAGCGAATTGAATGCGAGAAAGTTCAACAACAGCGTCAGAAGGTAGCACGTGTAAATCCTTTTACAATTATTTTGTTAACTATAGTAATTGTCTGCCGTAAATATAACAACTGTTACACGATAAACGCAGAGAAGATTTGTTTTATGGTTATTTTTTTTACAGATCAGTGGTGGATCTTCCATGCTGAGTGTTATGAATTATTCAATCGATGAGTCCATTAAGAAGTGACTTAAATCATTGGCGAGTTGATTGAGGACAGGTGGTTTCATGATCGACATGTGGTTAGCAGGGTACGGGTGTATGGTTAAATCAGGTAAGTAATCACTGTATCCGCCATCAGGTTGATTCAGAATTTTTCGATATCGACTGAGAGTTTGATTAACTGCTGGATGATTGACTTCAAGTGGATGAGTAGCTTTTGCTAAAAAAGCTGATGTTTGATTTAGTCTACTGGGTTTGAATCCATCAAATAGTTTGTATTCAATGAGCATGAGCTCGCTGAGTATGGATAAGCTAGTCGGGTCTGTGATGGAAGA
>DMFG01000003.1 GCA_003450655.1 Coxiellaceae bacterium
CAATCGCGTGTTGAGGCTTTAGTGGCGGAGGGTGTTGATGTGGTCGTTGTTGATACGGCTCATGGTCATACAAAAGGCGTGTTAGACCAGGTGAAGTGGATTAAGTTACGTTACCCAGACTTGCAGGTGATTGCGGGCAATATTGCAACTGCTGAGGCTGCTTTGACGTTATATGATGCCGGAGTTGATGCTGTTAAGGTGGGTATTGGGCCGGGTTCAATTTGTACCACTCGCATTATTGCAGGCGTGGGGGTGCCTCAAATTACGGCTATCACTCAGGTTGCATCGGCATTAAAAGATAAGGGAATTCCAGTGATTGCTGATGGTGGAATTCGTTTTTCGGGCGATATTGCAAAAGCACTTGCAGCTGGCGCTTCAACCGTGATGTTAGGTAGCGTGTTTGCCGGTACGGATGAGGCACCAGGTGAGGTCATTCTTTATCAAGGTCGCTCCTATAAGTCTTATCGTGGTATGGGTTCGGTTGGAGCTATGTCTGGCCAGCATGGATCCAGTGATCGATATTTTCAAGACACGCAACGTGACACACAGAAATATGTGCCAGAAGGTATTGAGGGGCGTGTACCCTACAAAGGTTCTGTGAAACCAGTGATCTATCAATTAAGCGGTGGTTTGTCATCGAGTATGGGTTACTTAGGTGCAGCCAGTATTGATGTTTTACAGCGCGATGCGCAATTTGTGCAAATTACTGCAGCGGGCATGCGTGAAAGTCACGTGCATGATGTGACCGTTACGAAAGAAGCACCTAACTATTCAGGACAGGCGACTAAATGATGAGTTCTTCACAGCCTTTATTATTGATTATTGATTTTGGTTCACAATACACACAACTGGTTGCTCGCCGAGTGCGTGAGTTAGGGGTGTTTTGTGAGATCATTAGTTGTGATGTGAGTGATGATGTCATTCGATCTTATGCACCATTAGGTATTATTCTTTCAGGTGGTCCAGAATCTGTGACGGCCTCTAACACGCCAAGAGCCCCTTCGGCAGTTTTTACTCAAGGGTGCCCTGTGCTGGGGATTTGTTATGGAATGCAGACTATGGTGTCGCAGTTAGGAGGAACAGTCGAGTCATGCATGAATCGTGAGTTTGGTCATGCCACGTTGTTTATCGACAATATGAAAAGCTTACTATCACAGGTCGTTTCTGTTGATCAAGAGGCTAAGCCATCGACCTCTGTTTGGATGAGTCACGGTGACCAAGTTGCTTCATTACCAGAAGGCTTTGAGGTGTTGGCGCATACGCCTACTGCGCCTTATGCTGCCATTGCGAATCATGCTCAGCAATTCTATGCGGTGCAGTTTCATCCAGAAGTGACACATACGCCTCAAGGGAAAGCCATATTAGAGTATTTTGTGCATACAGCGTGTCAGGCTGAAGTACTTTGGACGCCTGAGCAAATTATTGATCAGAGCATCAGCAATGCACGGAAACAATTGGGCCAAGATCAAGTCGTTGTGGGTTTATCAGGTGGCGTGGATTCATCAGTGGTAGCCGCTTTATTGCATCGCGCAGTTGGTGATCAATTGACTTGCGTGTTTGTCGACACTGGTCTGTTGCGCTTAAACGAAGGCGATGAGGTGATGGCGTTATTTGCCGAACACCTGGGCGTTAAAGTCATACGTGTTGATGCTAAAGCTGAATTTATGAAGGGGTTAGAGGGTGTGCATGACCCTGAAGCTAAGCGTAAAGTGATTGGTGAAACATTTATTCGTGTCTTTGAACAGCAAGCCAAGCAGTTAGGTGATGTTAAGTGGCTAGGGCAGGGTACGATTTATCCCGATGTAATTGAATCAGCGCAGTCTAAGCATGGTAAGGCTCATGTGATTAAATCGCATCATAATGTGGGTGGTTTGCCTGAAAAAATGGGTTTTCAACTGATCGAGCCTTTACGTGAATTATTTAAAGATGAAGTCCGTCAAGTGGGAGCCACATTAGGCTTACCTGAATCTATGATGATGCGACATCCATTTCCTGGCCCTGGTTTGGCCGTTCGCGTGCTCGGTGAAGTGACGGATATGGCGGTGAATACGGTTCGTGCTGCAGATGCCATTTTTATGGAAGAGCTGCATTCCAATCATCTGTATCAACAAGTCAGCCAAGCATTCGCTGTTTTTTTACCGGTTAAAACGGTTGGTGTTAAAGGCGATGCGCGTGCTTATGAGTATGTGGTTGCGCTGCGAGCGGTGGAGACCACAGACTTCATGACGGCTCATTGGGCCCATCTATCGCATGATTTTCTAGCACATGTCAGCAATCGCATCATGAACGAGGTGGCTCACGTATCACGTGTTGTCTATGACATTTCTGGAAAGCCACCGGCAACGATTGAGTGGGAGTAGTTACTGTTTAAGTGGCTTATTCACTGTCTGACATCCATTAGTTAATCTCTCTTATGAAATCAGTTAATTGTCTAGTGACCTATTCAGTCGATCATCGACCATGTTTTCTTCGTGATAGGAAGTTAACATATGGTTCATCATCTGTACCGGAGTTATTAAAAGAAGATTTGCTGGACGCAATCATTGACTGGTTTTTATTTGTTTCTCCTAAATTAGAGTATTCAACAATTGCTGCAGTTCCTGAGCATTTTTTTAGATTGAATCAGCCATTGTCATTGTATGAGTTTGAGGTATTAATCAGTAGCTTAAAAGAACTATTTAAAACCATTCACCACTCGCAGTGTCTGATTTTAAGTTCCTTTCCTATTGAATATGAGAGGACAGTTCATTGGGTGTCATTAGTGTTTCTAGGTGGAAAGAATCTAACCTGCTTTTGTATGCTTAAAAAGACTTCTGCATTGAGTGATCCTAAATTCTACGATGACAGTGGTCGTATTCCAAACTTTGATGTGAAGAATTCTCGCATACCCAAATTAGGTGCAGTGCCTTTACTTCCATTTAATCATTTTATGTGGATGGGTAAAACTCTGCGGGTCGTTGTGTGTAAAGATGTTGAATTAGAAAAGTGCCATGGTCTTAGGGAAGTGGATATCGTGATATTCATCGCTGACACCTGTGGTATCTTCTCAACACACTTTAACGCTAAGCAATGCTTTATAGCTGATCCTTTTTATTTGGACGGCTCTGTGTGTTCCTATGATAGAGTCAATGATTGGATGCTTGTGTTTCAGGAAGACAGAAGTCATCGGTTGTCTCAGTCTAAACCAGCTTATAATACGATCGATATTATCCTGAAAAATCCACTATTATTACTAACGCCCATTGTCACCTGGATTCATTTTGTAGATTCTTTTTCGGATGCTAGTGAGTCTGTTAGCAGTACATCATTAATAAAAAAAATAAACAGTCAATATCCAGATTCTCTCTTTGAGGATGATTTGTTGTTTCGCTTAATGACTATGTGCCTATCAATATTTAATGCGCCTATTCGGTCTTATGATGATCTTGCATTTGTTTTTAGGGTTATTGAGATGATTGAAAACAGGGGGTTTATGCATTATGACGATAAGATTGTTAAGTATAAAGAATGTCAGCTCGCTAATATGATGTTGTATGCTCTTGTTATTGTTATATTGGGCGTTATCGGCTCAATAAATCTCGATGCTTTATATGATGATACGAATCATGGTGATTATAATCCCTGTCTATCAGCTCTATCTATGAATCTATCATGTGTTAATTAAGCCGATAATAGTCTAGGCTTCCAATGCTAACTGTTGCAGCATTACACCCTGGTTAAATATTTTAAACGACTAGCTTTGTCTTTTTAAAACTAACAACAGGAAAGATCAAAGTATCACCCTGTTTTCTAATTTATTAGCAGGCCAGGGTATCACCCCAATTGCCTTTTTCCCATGTTCCTGTGTTGTTTGAGGGCGAGAATTCTCCTTTCGATGTGCAGATACCTTCTTCTTCTGTGAAGCCGTCTTTAAATCATCATGACAATTTACTATAGCGGCTTGGGTAGATAGATGGGCCCCAAAAAACACTATAACTGAAAGTTTATTAGAATATTTAATTTATTTTCTCCATTTCATTATATGTATCTTAATTATAGTCAATAATTTAGTGATGTTCTGCGAGCGTCACAATTTCAATTATTAAAGAGCGTAAGTTATTGATCTTTAGTTCTCACTTTAACGAGATCAATATTTAACGGCAAGAATGCCTCATAATCTTCCGCTTTCTCGCAATGAGGTATTGCCTTCATG
>DMFG01000091.1:0-7227 GCA_003450655.1 Coxiellaceae bacterium
TTGGCGCCATGCTTTGGACAAACGAACCTGCTGAAAATCACATACGATTAATTGATCTTGGTATTGAGCCACTAGAAAAGGCCTTTACTGGGGAAACACTCTATCAAATCACACAACAACGTCGCTGCTCCATCAAAGCACTTATCATGAATAGCCACCTTATTGTTGGTGTTGGCAATATTTATGCCACCGAGGCACTGTTTATCTCAAAAATATCGCCTACAACATTAGCAAACCGTCTCTCTAAGAAACGTTGCGAAAAACTAGCATCAGCCATCAAAATAGTACTCAACCACGCTATTGATCAAGGGGGGACTACGCTAAAAGATTTTCGCCATAGTGATGGCAAACCCGGTTATTTTTCCCAACAACTTCAAGTGTATGGTAAAGCAGGTCAACCTTGCCCAGCATGCCAACGCACACTCAAACTGATTACTCAGCAACAGCGATCAACCACCTACTGTACACAGTGCCAGCGCTAAACTAACCCATTGTTTGTACTCACAAGATAAATTCGATACCATCAAAAAATACTCGCGGATAATCTACAGATCACTGGCAAGGAAGCAAATTATGTCACTCACCTTACGATTCCAAAACACCTGGCTGCAATACTTAGGTATTTATGGCCTCTCACCCTCTGAAAATAAACTTGCACTTCGCCTCGATAAATATTTCAGCTACATCATGATTCTTACTGCCATCGGTTTACTCTACGAATGGCAACACGCTCGCACGAGCCACTATCATAATCTAACGTTTTTTTATTTGCTAGATTGGGCTATTTGGATTTTCTTTCTATCTCAATTTCTTATCCTGCTAAAAACTACCACAAATAAATCACTCTTTTTAAAACAACAATGGATTATTTTACTGATTGTTATCCTCGGCATCCCAATACTATTTCGTAATACAATGAATTCTGAACTACTACTCAACCTACGCCCCCTCTTATCTCTGTTTATATTAATAAGAACTGCTCGCATCATTATTGTTTTCTTCATTGATGGACAGCTGCATACCACCATCTTTGCTGCTGCTCTCATTGTCGTTATCTTTGGGATTAGCGTTGCAGGAATAGACTCCAATATTGATAATGCCTGGGATGGCATTTGGTGGGCGATTGCTACTGTTTCTACTGTAGGATACGGCGACATTGTTCCTCAAAGTTTATTTGGCCGAATCATTGGCTGCCTACTGGTTATTGTTGGAATTGGTGTCTTTGTTGTCCTCACTGCAAATTTTTTGAAAATACTCTTACACAAAGAGTCAGAACTGATTGAACAAGAAGAACATGACATCAACGATATCAAGGAGCAATTGGATAAGATGCAACAGCAACAAGAAAAAATGAACGACTTATTAAGAAAATACACTCAACAGGAATAAAAAAAGCTTTCGTCGATAATCACACCTACTCTTTAAATCAACACAAATGAAGAATATAGAATCGTGAGACTACAAATAACAATCATCAGAGAATGATCACTACCATATCGATCAATTAGCATTAATAGCTTAACTGTTATTACCTGACACTGAAGTTAATCGATCATACCGCTGCATCAATGTCTCCTTTTTCTCATCAACACCAACTAGGATACACTCCACAGGGCAGACTTCCTGGCATTGAGGTGTATCGAAATGCCCTTGACACTCTGTACAACGATCAGGATGAATCTCATAGATAAGCTCACCCATATAAATAGCATCGTTAGGACACTCTGGCTCACAGACATCACAATTGATACATTCATCAGTAATTAATAAAGACATAATTGAAATACCTAGCTTAACGCCTGTATATAATCAAACACAACCGGACTTAAAAAAAGTGATGGATCACGTTCTAACATTAAAATCTCCCTCACCATGGTTGCAGACAAATATGCATATTCTTGTGTTGAAGGAAGAAATACCGTTTCTATATCCGGGGCCAACATATCATTCATGCCAGCCAATTGAAACTCATAATCAAAATCAGAGACAGCACGCAAGCCTCTAACAATAACCTCAGCACCATGTTCACGCGCACAATCCACAAGCAACCCTGATACCGGGACAATATCAACTGAATCAAACTGACTGAAAGCTAATTGACACATTGCCAAACGATCATCCAATACAAAATGAGGGGCTTTTCTAGCACTTGTAGCCACACCAACAATCAAACGATCACATAATTTGACAGCACGAGCAATTAAGTCCTCATGGCCTTTAGTGACAGGGTCAAAAGTACCTGGGAAAATTGCTGTTTTCATATGACCGCCTCCATCTTATTCGACATTTGTTCTAGCTCATTGTCATTAAGTGTATCGCAACATGACCTCAATGTATTACCACATGGAAATACTAAATCAGGAGCGATTTCAAGCAATGGGTATAAAACAAAGGCTCGTTCTTTCATGGCATAATGCGGTATTTGCAAGGTAGGCGACTGTATTGATTGTTTCCCATACATAATAATATCAATATCTATCACGCGAGCTTGCCATCGCTGGCCATCAACCCTAACACGGCCCATCTGAGATTCAATCTGTTGTATAATAGTCAACAATGATTCAGGTGATAACATAGTTTGAATTTCGATAATAGCATTCACATACTGAGGTTGATCCAACCCGCCCAGCGGCTGACTACGATACAAACTTGACTGTGTAATAAGCGTTAACCCTGGATAGTCGGCCAAGTAACCGATAGCACGCATCACTTGCTGCTGAGGATTATCTAAGTTACTCCCCAACCCCAGATACACTGAAACCATCATGTCGCACGTCTCGTGCGTTGCTGCTCCTGCAGTTTTCGCAGCATTTTCATTCGCACTTTAGTTGAACCCGCCTGATAAGCCTTCCACCATTGTGGCCACTTAAAACGAATCTCACCAGATTGAGCACGTAATTCAAGTAAATCATATGCAGCCCTAAAATAACGCTGCTCGTATAAGTTATCTACTCGACGCACTTTAGGAAGCTCTAAATGCTTCTGCATCCGCCACATCGTTCTCATCATGTGAATCATTCGAGCTGGCAAACGAATCAAATGCATTGTTTCATCCAGCGCTTTATCGATTGCCTTCATAAAACGCGCTGCTGGCTTTAATCGCTCACCACTTAACTGTGACTCATGCCAAAGCACAACCGGCCAAAAGAAAACAGCCATTAAGAACCCTGGATTGATCGACTGACTCGCATAGAATCGCTCGTCGGTTGCTTTTAATGCGCGATCGATTAAATCCTGATCTGATACAATACCACGAGCTAGTAGTGCCTGAGAAATAGCTGGAAATAATGTATTCATATAATCGTATTCAACCATTTTACGATATGTCACAACTGCATGGCCGTGAAAAAATAATTTCAACCACTCATGAAAAAGTCTTGATGATGGCACTTGTGATAGCAAACCTTGCTGTGTTCTAACAATGGCATCAGTATCATCATGTAATGTGAAGTTCAGTTTTGCAGCCAACCGTACTGCTCTTAATAATCTCACAGGATCTTCTGCAAATCGCTTTTCAGGATTACCTAAAATACGCATGACACGGTGACGCAAATCAATCAAGCCGCCGGTATAATCCACTATCGAAAAATCTTTCACATTGTAATACAGAGCATTGACCGTAAAATCTCGTCGCCAAACATCCTCTTCAATAGAACCAAAGGTATTGTCTGATCGAATCATACCTTCTACATCACTCTCTTCGACAGAATCATCTTGACCCGCCCTAAAGGTAGAGCACTCAATCACCTCTTTATGAAAGTTAATATGCACCAATTGAAATCGACGCCCGATAACACGACTATTCGAAAATAACTGTCGGATCTCTTCTGGATGCGCATTCGTCACCACATCAAAATCTTTTGTTGGTTGTTTTAACAAAATATCCCGTATAGAACCTCCCACCAAGTAAGCTTCATAACCCGCTCGCTGCAATCGATATAATACCTTTAAGGCATTAGGACTAATATGCTTACGTGACAGACTATGATTCTTCCTCGTAACAACGACACTGGTTGAATCAGGGCGCTGCTGAGACCTACTCTTAAATGGCTTCCAAATATTTCGACTAAACATACGGTTATTCTACTGTGTCAGGTAACCCATTTCACTAAAGATGCTGCGATACCAGTAATATTGGTTTGTGTTTTATCACAGTCGCCTAAAAATTACCAGGTAGTTTCGTTGACTAGCCGCATAACACCAGCCCTAATGATGCTCGTGAGGGACATGTATCGCACTCGCCTCTGTACAAACACCAGATATCGGCACCTCAGAAGACGTCCACGAAGAGCGCATAGGAGTTAATGTTGATTCACACTTTTGTGCCAAAATAAGATAAGCTCCGCCAAGACTAGGGCAACACATACGCCCCAATGCCTCGATAAATAACAATTTTTTCCATAAATCTGCATCACCCACAGGCGGCCTATAGCAAACTGTCTTCTGTATTACCACATGAAAGCCACAGGTTCGAAGCCATGACACCACTCGAGAGAGAGGATAAAAATGCCCACACCATGGGTAGCCTTTATCCGCTGATAATAATGACGTTACTCCCCACAAACTGCGACTATTAAAACCCAGCACATATAGCTGACCGTCTGGCGTTAACGAAGTATATAGCTGTTGAAGAAAATCAAACGGCTGCTTCACAAAGCTCAACAAATGCGCCACAACAGCAACATCGACAGATCCTGGCAGAAATGGCAATGCGGTTTGATCAGCAACAATCACATCCTGAGACACATAGGTTCTCAATGTATCCAATGCACAATAAAATTGATGTGGAATAGGGCTATCTGCAATTAACTGTAAATCACTGGGTCCACCACACTGAATAATCACATCACCCAACTTTTGTGACAATAATGCGGACAGTACCTCACGCTCTTGCTCTAACAGCAACAGTCCTGGATTGCGCTGATACCAATAATCCATTGTTACAAAAAAGTCTTCCATCACTGTCTCACCGCTTGAATATCGCTAGACTCGCCACTGAATATATATACAATGTTAACACCAATTAATGCTTGAGGAACACCCATGCAGACCATTCAGGCAATACCTGCACTGCAAGATAATTACATTTGGATGATTAAACACGCTCAACGTAAACAAGCTATTGTAGTAGACCCTGGATGCGCAACTGCAGTTTTGGAGGCACTGAACACGCAAGAACTTACCTTAACTGATATCCTAATTACACATCATCACCTTGACCACACAGCAGGCATCCAATCACTGCTTCAACACTTCCCAAATGCCAATTTATACACCCCTTTCCCTGATAATGAATCTATCAACCCACGTCAACAACAGGTACAAGAAGAGCACCATCTATCCTTTTGGGATCAAGCGCTATCATTAAAAGTCATGGCTGTACCCGGACATACCCTGGACCATATCGCATTTGTTAATGATCAATTACTCTTTTGCGGAGACACCTTATTCAGTAGTGGCTGTGGCCGTCTCTTTGAAGGCAGTTACCAACAACTTTTTGAGTCCCTACAACGGTTAGCACAACTACCACGTGAAACAGCGGTTTTCTGTACCCATGAATACACGCGAGCTAACCTCGCCTTTGCTATGACGGTAGAACCCACCAATAAAGCTATCCAGGAAAAACAAAGCTGGGTAGATGAGCGTTTAAAAAACAAACAGCCCTCATTACCAAGCAGTATCAATAATGAACTAGACACAAACCCATTTTTAAGAACCAATCACCCCGATGTTATTTCAGCTGCCAGTGACTATACTGGCACCACACTGCAACACCCCGTTGAGGTGTTTAAAGCACTCCGGCAATGGAAAGATCATTTTTTACCCAAATAGAACCAACCCTATTGAATTGGTCACTTATAACCCGTAAGATCGCCGGATGATAGAATACATGCAACGACTACTGGTTTGTGGCATCAGCCTAATTGCGCTGACCGCCTGCTCCTCAACAACACCCACATCAAACCATCAGCACACTTCCGAGAATCAACAGCGTAGCTGGCTTGATAAAACGCTGCATCCTGACCTGTGGCAAGCCATTAACCGAACAGAAACCATTTCATACAACCCTAAGCAAACGGATATCGTCAAACAAATTGCCTTTTATACCAAAAACAAACATACCATCCCTACATTAGCCAATAACGCACAACCTTACTTATATTATATCTATCAACAAACTCAAGTACGGGAAATGCCTGCAGAACTAGCATTACTACCCATGGTTGAAAGTAACTACAACCCTTTCCTATATTCCAATCAAGGAGCAACGGGCCTATGGCAAATCATGCCTGGCACTGCGTCTGGCTTTCACCTTGATATTAACTGGTGGTACGATGGTCGTCGCGATATTCGAGCATCCACTAAAGCAGCACTAGATTACCTCACTTACTTACATGATTTTTTTGACGACTGGTTACTCGCTATCGCTGCGTATAACTGTGGTGAAGGCACCGTCAATAAAGCGATTCACCATAATCAACAAGCCCATTTACCAACAGACTTTTGGTCATTATCATTACCCTATCAAACTAAAATCTATGTACCTAAATTACTCGCATTAGCTACAATCATAAAAAATCCAGAACAATACAACACACAGCTACCGAGCATAGCTAATACACCTTACTTCACCTCTGTGTCAGTCAGCGGACAAATCGATTTCTCATTAATTGCTAAACTGGCTAATGTTTCAACTCAAACTGTTCGAGCACTCAATCCTGGCTATCGAAGATTTGCCACAGCACCAACTTCACACGACTCGCTCTTACTACCCATAGAAAAAGCCCCCATCTTTACTGACAACCTCAATCATCACACCGATAAAAAAGTTCACTGGGAGCATCATCGAGTACAGTCTGGCGATACGTTAAGTACGATTGCAAAACATTATCACACCCGTGTTTCAGTATTAGAGCGTGTTAACAACCTACACTCTAGTATTATTCATCCTAATCAGGACTTACTTGTCCCACTAACGAAAGAACTCAGCTCAACAACCCCTCAACACACTCGACAAATAGGCAACATAGCCGAAGACCATGTTCCTGGACCTCAAAAAGTCACGTATACCGTGCAAGCACACGATACACTGGAAACCATTGCACAGCGCTATCATGTCACCTTATCAGCTATTTGTTTTTGGAATCACCTCTCTAAAACACAACCGCTTCATATCCATCAAACGCTCATCCTTTGGCTATCACCTCGCTCAATACACTCGCCATG
>DMFG01000091.1:7521-10554 GCA_003450655.1 Coxiellaceae bacterium
CCTCGCTCAATACACTCGCCATCCGCCGTCATTTATACTGTGAAATCTGGCGATACTTTAAGCACGATAGCTCAGCGCTACCACAGCACAACGGCTCAATTAAAAACGATTAACCATTTACCGAACAACCTCATTCGAATAGGTCAAAAACTCACTATCACACCGGGCTCTGGAAAACGGCATGCTTTTCAACCCAAGCATAGCCATGAAATGATTATCCATACCGTACATCAAGGCGAGTCTATCTCCACCATCGCTCATCACTACCACGTAAGCACACATCAAATTGCCAGCTGGAACCACCTGAAACATCCTTCCATGATACATATCGGTCAAAAACTACAGATCTATCCTAAAAAAACCACATAAACCATACTCACCAATAGCGTTAAACACACTCAACATTAAGAGCTATTTTTGATACACTGCTGCATCACATAGATGACAAAACCAACACCCTCATAAGGATATCTCATGACGGCAAATATCATTGACGGACGCCAAATAGCTTCTCAAATTAAACACATCGTCAAACAAAAAGTCACCCATCGATCCCAACAAGGCCTTCCTCAACCTGGATTAGATGTTATTTTAGTCGGCAACAATCCTGCATCAGCCACCTATGTTCGTCATAAACAACGCGCCTGTGATGAAGTTGGCATTTTATCACGACGACATGATTTACCTGAATCAACTTCACAAGCAGAACTAGAATCGCTGATTGAGACACTTAATCAGCGCAAAGAAACACACGGCATTTTATTACAGCTTCCTTTACCTCAGACTTTAGAGACTAACCCACTCTTATCACGTATCAACTACCATAAAGATGTCGATGGCTTTCACCCTTTCAATATCGGTCAATTAGTCCAACGCCAACCCACCATGCGACCTTGCACACCCTATGGTGTTATGAAGCTACTCGAGTCAACAGGATGCGATCTTAGCAAATCCCATGCAGTTATTGTTGGAGCTTCCAATATTGTCGGTCGACCTATGGCCTTAGAATGCCTATTATCTAAATGTACCATCACTATCTGTCACCGCTTCACTCAATCCCTACAACGTCATATCGAAGATGCTGATATTTTAATTGCTGCCATTGGCAAACCAGGGGTTATTCAATCTGAGTGGATTAAGCCTGGAGCCATTGTTATTGATGTAGGCTTTAACCACCTACCTAATGGTCGCGTTTGTGGTGACATAGCATTTGATACCGCAAAGGAACGCGCCAGTTGGATCACACCCGTTCCAGGTGGCGTCGGACCCATGACAGTGGCTATTTTACTGGAAAACACATTACGCTCAGCTGAGCACTATGATGATTAGTACTCATAAAACCATTTGTATCACCGGCGCAAGTAGCGGCATAGGCGAAGCACTGGCTCTAGCTTACGCCACACCAAATACTCACTTATTACTTCTGGGTAGAAACATTGAAAGACTAACTGCCATCAAACAACAGTGCGAAGCAAAAGGTGCTTCTACTGTCACACAGAGTATCGATATTACCAACCAATTAAACTTAGAAGAGTGGCTCTTAGCACAAGATCACAAAACACCGATTGACCTCCTCATTGCTAATGCTGGATGTTCCAGCACACAATTAACCTCCTCACATACATCACAAAATAATCTTGAACAGCGACTGTGGAACATTCACCTCAATGGCACATTAAACACCATCCACCCACTCATCCCCCACATGCAACAACGTCAATCTGGACATATTGTTATTATGAGCTCAATCAACGCTCTCATTCCTACTGGCAGTTCAGCGGCGTATGGTGCTGCGAAAGCCGCTCTACTTCACTATGGGAAATCATTACAAGGCAAACTGGCTACATCACACATTACAGTCAGCGTACTATGCCCAGGATGGATCAAAACACCACTCACCGATCAGAATCGCTTCCCGATGCCGTTTATGTTGTCCGCACATAAAGCTGCGCTATATATTCAAAAGAAACTTAACAAAAAGAAGCACTGCATTATCTTTCCCTGGCCCATGCGTTGGCTTGCACGATGCTATCAATTCTTACCTTCTGCTTTACAAAGAGTGATCACCCAGCGAACGTAAAAACATCTCAAGCAATTCAAACACCATACCCACTAGTATCGGCAAATAAACATTGATAACTCCTATCAAAAAAGACATAGTTTTCACTCACCTTATGGATTATTAAGGCCTATGATAGAGTCTTAAAATATTCAAAAGTAAATGGATTTACATCATGTCATATAACACTAACCGCTCTCGCGCATGGTTTATCTGGGCGATTGCTGTCATTTACTATCTTTATGAATACATACACCGCATCGCTCCATCTGTGATGGTCAGTGACCTCATGCGAAGCTTTCAAGTCAATGCCGAAACACTAGGCAATCTTAGTGCAATTTACTTCTATGTTTACGCCGTCTTTCAAGTCCCTGTTGGCATGCTTGCAGATCGCTATGGCCCCAAGCGTCCTTTATTAATCGCCTGTATTATCTGCAGCCTAGGAGGTTTATTTTTTTCAATGGCTCACCACCTCTATTGGGCTCAAATTAATAGAGGTTTGATTGGCCTAGGATCAGCCTTTGGTTATATATGCTGTTTGCGATTAATCATCAATTGGTTCCCCAAAAAACAATTTGCCCTCATGTGTGGATTAGTCAACATGGTAGGAATGATTGGCGCAGTATTCGGTGAAAATATCATGAGTCACATTATCGGATTATTAACCTGGCGACAAATTATTATGTACCTATCCTTATGTGGTGGATTCATTGCTATTTTAATTAGTCTATTTGTCAAAGACTTCCCAATCTCCAGCAATAAACTAAAACCTCACTCTGATATCAAACTCGTCAAAAAACCAGTTCTGCATAACTTGCGTTTAATTATAGAACGCCCGCAAGTTTGGTTCATTGGTCTTTACGTGGCAACACTCTATTGCAGCTTTGATACACTGGCCGCCTTATGGGGTATTCCATATCTAAAAGGTATTTATAACTTATCTCTCATACAGGCAACATCAATAGCCAGCACTA
>DMFG01000119.1 GCA_003450655.1 Coxiellaceae bacterium
AGTTAAAAAGTTAGAAGAATATGGAGCCATGGAGCACACAACAGTTGTTTCTGCCTCTGCATCAGATCCGGCACCTATGCAATATCTGTCAGCCTATGCTGGATGCTCCATGGGTGAATACTTTAGAGATAAAGGTGAAGATGCTTTAATCGTTTATGATGATCTCACTAAGCAAGCTTGGGCATATCGCCAAATTTCATTATTGATGCGTCGCCCACCAGGCCGTGAAGCATACCCAGGAGATGTCTTTTACTTGCATTCTCGTTTATTAGAAAGAGCTGCGCGTGTTAATGCCAATTATGTTGAGAAAATGACGAATGGAGCTGTCAAAGGAAAGACTGGTTCATTGACAGCGTTGCCTATTATTGAAACGCAAGCAGGTGATGTTTCGGCTTTTATTCCAACTAATGTAATTTCTATTACCGATGGTCAGATCTTCCTAGATGTGAATATGTTTAACTCCGGGATTCGACCAGCGATTAGTACAGGTTTGTCGGTGTCTCGTGTAGGTGGTGCAGCTCAAACTAAGATCGTTAAAAAATTAGCCGGTGGGTTGCGTATTGCAGCAGCACAATATCGTGAATTAGAAGCGTTTTCTCAATTTGCATCTGATCTTGATGAAGCAACTCGTAAGCAGTTAGAGCGTGGTCAGCGTATTTATGAAATGTTGAAACAAGGTCAATATCAGCCTTTAGATGTCGCACAAACGGCTTTTTCATGGTTTGTTGTTGAAAAAGGGTATTTAGATGATGTTGAGTTAAATAAAGTTACCAGCTTTGAAGCAGCATTACATGCTTATTTAGCAGATACTCAATCAGCTTTGATGCAAGCAATAAATGCGAAGCCAGTCTTAGATGCTGAAACGCTTGAGCAGATGAGCCAAGTGTTGGAACAATTTAAATCAACACAAACCTGGTAGATAACACACGAGGAAAGTGACTATGTCACGCGCTAGAGAAATTCATAACAAGATGTCCAGTGTTAAGAGTACTCAGAAGATTACTCGAGCAATGGAATTAGTTGCTGCTAGTAAAATGCGTAAAGCGCAAGATCGTATGGCTTTATCTCGCCCTTATGCTACGCATATTCGTGATGTTATTTCTCATGTGGCTTCGAGTCATAGTGAGTTTAAGCATCCTTATATGGAACAGCGAGATGAAATTAAGCGAGTAGGTTTTATTGTTGTTTCGACTGATCGTGGATTATGCGGTGGCCTCAATATGAATTTATTTCGGTCCACCTTAAAGCAAATGAAAGCGCTTTCTGAGCAGCAAATTGAAATTGATGTGTGCTTAATTGGTCGTAAAGCTGAGAGCTACTTTTCTCGACTAGGTTTTAATGTTGTTGGCGCTGCAACTGGTTTAGGAGATACTCCCGCTGTGACGGATTTAGTGGGTGTGGTTAAGGTGATGTTGGATCGATTTGATAACCAACAGTTAGATCAGGTGTTTATTGTGGCTAATGAGTTTATTAACACAATGACTCAGAAACCTTTTGTGCGTGAGTTATTACCGTTACAACCAGAGCCATCTAGTAAACAAGGTCATTGGGACTATATTTACGAGCCAGATGATTCGTCAGTATTAATGACAGAGTTGTTGGTGCGATACATTGAGTCACAAGTCTATCAGGCAGTGATAGAAAATATCGCCTGTGAACAGAGTGCGCGAATGGTTGCCATGAAAAGCGCAACAGATAATGCCGGCTCTCTCATTGATGAGTTACGCTTGGTTTATAACAAGGTTAGACAAGCGAGTATTACACAAGAAATTTCAGAAATTGTAGCAGGGGCTGCTGCTGTTGAATAAGCAATAGAGGTAAATTGGAATGAACACAGAAGTAACACAACTGGGTCAAATTATTGAAGTCATTGGTGCCGTCATCGATGTTGAATTTGATAGTGGGCAAGCACCTAAAATTTATGATGCCTTAACAGTAAAAGAGACGGGTCTCGTTCTAGAGGTTCAACAACAGTTGGGTGATGGTATTGTTCGAACTATCGCTATGGGTGGAACTGAAGGTTTGAAGCGCGGGCTATCTGTTGAAAATACAGGTGGTCCTATTGAGGTTCCTGTAGGTAAAGAAACCTTAGGTCGTATCATGAATGTTTTGGGTGAGCCTATTGATGAGGCGGGTCCTATTGGAGAAAAAGAACGCCTACCGATCCACCGTGTCGCTCCTGATTTCACAGATCAATCTGGTAATGTGGAAATTTTAGAAACCGGTGTTAAGGTGATTGATTTGCTATGTCCCTTTTCTAAAGGGGGTAAAGTCGGTTTATTTGGTGGCGCCGGTGTTGGTAAAACGGTCAATATGATGGAGCTTATTCGTAATATTGCTGTTGAGCATAGTGGGTATTCTGTATTTGCGGGTGTTGGTGAGCGAACTCGTGAAGGAAATGACTTTTATCATGAGATGACTGACTCTAACGTGATTGATAAAGTATCTTTGGTCTATGGTCAAATGAATGAGCCGCCAGGTAACCGTTTACGTGTGGCCTTAACTGGCTTAACAATAGCAGAGCAATTCCGTGACGAGGGGCGTGATGTCTTATTGTTTATTGATAATATCTATCGCTACACTTTAGCGGGTGTTGAGGTATCAGCACTTTTAGGCCGTATGCCTTCTGCTGTGGGTTATCAGCCAACATTG